>NZ_CAXUGK010000008.1:0-126197 GCF_964250605.1 Bacteroides sp. AR20
TGAGAGATTATTCACTTTTTATTTTTTTAAATTTATAAATTTAAAGTTTTCAATTATGAACAAAAAGTTTCTAAGTGTGATCCTGTTCAGCGCCTTAATGGTGGGCACTGCAGGAACGTTCACGTCTTGTAAGGACTATGATGACGACATCAAGGACTTGCAGGGACAACTGGACAAGAAAGCTTCACTTGATGACCTGAATGCAAAAGTTGCTACTTTGCAGACAGCTGTAGATGAAGCTAAAACTGCCGCAAACGAAGCCAAGGCCAAAGCTCAGGAAGCTCTGGATAAGGCTGGTTCAAGCGAAGGAGGAGTATCTGAAGCTGATTTAGAGAAATTACAAGATGCTTTGGAAAAAGAAATGGAAAAGCTGGCATCTTTAGAGGTTGTTGATACTAAGATCAAAGAACTGAAGGAGAGTCTGGCAAGTGAGTTTATTTCTGAAGCTGATTTGAAGAAATTGGCTACAGATGTCGAAACTCTGAGTGTTAAAGTTATGGCTTTGATTGGTCACCGATTGACCAGCCTTACGCTGATTCCAACTACGCACATCAACGGCATTCCTTCAATTGAACTGCTGACACTGACGTATACACCGCAGGTTTTTGCTGCCAAGAACTATGCTGACCACGAAGCAGACCCGTCTAAGCACACTGATCGCCCGGTTTTGGACCACACTGCTGTAAAGGGCGCCAAGGCACTCAGCATTTCTACCGAAAAGAATGAGGTAAGCTACAAGATTAGCCCGAGCATCGGTGTGATGAAAGAAGATGTTAAGCTTCCTATGTTTGAATGCTTTACCTCTCAGAACGTAACAAAGGCTGCTCCTGAACTTTCTCAGAACAAGCCTCTCGAAGTTGTAGACTACGATGTAAAAGACGGTGTAATGACTGTTCTTTATAAGAAGAATGCAGATTACGTAGGCAAGAGCATCGGCACAACCGGTAGCGCTCACGGTGAAGGTAAACTTGAAAAGTTCTGGATGGCTTCTCTGAAGACTCCTATTGCTGACAAAAACCTGACAGATGCTGAGAAAGAAGCTGGTAAAGACGTATTTGTAAATTCCGAATACAGCCGTATCGAAGAATCTACTGTATATCCTTATTTGGCTAACAAGAAGATTGACTTCACGAAGGACTTCACGACTGATTTTGCAGACGAAATGCAGGATGGTAAATACGTTCATTATCATGACTCTCTCTGCTTGTATAAATCAGGCAACGAACAATTGGTTGATGTTAAGCAGTCATATGACAGTCCACTTGACTTGAGAACGTTGGTTACTGTATGCTATACTTATACTGACAAACAACACGCTTCTCACAAGGAATTGACGAACTACGCCGACTATGGCCTGGAATTCCGTTTCTCTTTAGCAAAAGCTAAGTATCTGCAAGGTGACCGTAAGACTGACGAACAGGCATTCGGCCGCATCTTGTCTGACGGCTACACGCTGAAGTCTGAAGTTTACGACGTAGAGTTGGGAGATACAGAATATTCCAAGACTTCCATCGGTCGCGAACCTATCATTCGTGCTGAATTGTGGGACAAGAATAATGGCAATATGATTGCTGTACGTTACATCAAGATTCGTTGGACCGGTGAAAAGGATCAAACGATTGCTGCTATTACATTCCCGAACGATACTGTAACTTGCAAGGATATGTTCCAGCAGTTGTTCTCTAAGGAAATGAACGAGAAGATCTATCATATGGTTAAGTTTGACGGTGGTCAGAGTATGAGTAAGACTCAGTTCCACAGCATCTATACAGATATGGAGATCCTTGAACTGAGAAAAGACGGCAAGAAGGTAGATTTGTCTAAATTAGCTGTTTCTAAGGTGGCTACTGACTGGAAAGAAGGTTCTGACAAAGTTGGCAAAGACGGTAAGGAAGCGATTGAAAACAATAAAGACCTTGTATTTGCTTTATTGCACGATGCTGAAGACAATACGTCTTACAACTTAGTTTGGGCTATGAACCCGAAGACTGTTGGTACATTGGCTTACAATGAGTCTACCAAGACTTATGCTTCTACATTCGAAATCGACGTTAAGTACATTGACGAAACTGGTTTGAATGGTGATATCAAGCAGACATTCAAGCAGACAATCGTTGTTCCTGCACAGAAGTTTGCATACCAAGGTACATTCTGGAAGAATGGTAAGGGCGAAGGTGTCTTCAATGTGAATCCGATTGTTTACACTACTGCAAATGACGGTGGAACACAGAAAGACCCGCATGTATATCCGGGTATTACTGACGGTTGTACGCTGAAAGACTATAGCCACATCGAAGCTGACTTGGTTAATGGCTTTGTATACGAACCGACCAAAGAAAAGCCAGCCAACTTGGCTCAATTCATCCAGTATATTCGTGAGTGTGCAGAGGTTAAGTTTATCTTTGACGAAACACGCATGAAAGACCTGACTACTTATCCGCATTTGAAAGACTTTGTCACAAGCGATGACAAAACTCAATTGTGGTATAAGACTAAAGGTACAGCAAAAGACGAAGTCGTAAGTGACAACAGCAACATCGGTAGAACGGATGCAGGAATTAATGATTATAAACAATCTAACGATTTGGCTGCCACTATCAATAACCTGATGGGTGCTGATGTTACAGAAAACAAAAAGAACTTGCCTTGGAATTATGATGAAACATTAGGTAATAGCGTAAATGAATGCTCCAGTATCATCCGTCTCCACGAAAAAGATGACTTGAACGGTACTGATGCCGCCCTCAAGTTGATTGGCAAGGAAGTTCCTGTACAGCTAGTTGTTGCATACAATGAGTTCAATGTTATTCCAGTTCAAGAATTTGAGGTACACTTCATCAACCCGTTGACTATTGACGGTTCTATCAGCGACAACTTCGTTGATGCTGAAATTGACGGTAGCTTCTTGAGCGTTGCCAAGAACTTCACATTCACTGACTGGAATAATAAACCGGTAGCTGCTGCTGTAGCTGACAAGGCCACTGGTGATGAAGTTTATGCACATGCTTTGTATGACTACTATGCCGTACGTGAGGTCAAGTTCTTGACTGATAAGACCACTACCAGCTTGGCTTGGAATGCTGCAACCAGCACTTATGAGCACAAGGAGGGTACTACTGACGGTAAATTGCCGACCAATGCTTCATTGAAGATGATGAATTGGGATGAGTCTACAGACAAGTCAACAGCTAAACCTGTCGATGCTGACCCGACTCACTTGGCATACTTCAACAACCATGGTACACCGGTTAACGTTGACTACAATATGTTCTTGACAGTAAATGTCAACTACAAGTGGGGGGTATTGAGCAAGGATAACCTGAAAGTCATCGTTAAGAAGGCTGCCGGTACACCGAGTGCCAAATAATTAAGAAGAGATTCTTGATATAATTTAATAAAAGGGACGTCCTCTTGCAGGGCGTCCTTTTTTTCAATCTTTCATTTATAAATATCAGATATGAAGAAAATACTATTCATTTTGACTGTGTCAGTTTCACTCATCTGCTTTTCTTCATGTAAGAAGTCAGCAGCTACACATCCTTTTCCAGGCAAATTCGTTACTGAAACCGGTATCCAATTCGACCTTCGAGCCGACTCCACCACCCTGATTCAATATGATGATTCCAGTTCGTACGAGGGTACATGGAAAGTCTATAATCAAGGAGATACACTAAAGTATGCCACTATTGAGTTTGCCGGTTACTTTAACTATTATTATCTGCGTAATGGTAAACTCTATCGCAATGAACATAATATGATACGTCAAGCTCTTGGTGAAGAAATTGAATATCAAGATTAAAACAGAAAATGGCTATTACTATTCCTCTATTCTTTGGATGAGGAAAAGAATAGCCATTTCATATGATAGTCAACCACACATTTCCAATAATAATCGTTTTATGATTATCATCTTATGATTATCGTGATATTTTCCTTATATTTGCGTGTAAACTCAATAATCATATGAAAAATCCATTTGTTACGAACGGCTATGTATCACCGGAATATTTCTGTGACAGAGAGAAAGAAACGGCTAAAATTGTCTCACTTTTGACGAATGAGAACAACATTGCATTGATTTCCCCACGCAGATTAGGCAAAACAGACTTGCTGCGGCATTGTTTTGGACAGCCGGAAATCAAGGAGCATTACCACACTTTCATCATCGATATTTATGCCACAAGCTCTGTACGCGATTTTGTGAATGTTTTCGGCAAGGCTGTACTGGATGAACTACGTCCAAAAGGAAAATCCGTATGGGGTACCTTCTTGAATGTACTGGCCTCCCTTCGTTCCGAAATAACATTCGACATGAATGGACAGCCTACCTGGGGAATCGGTCTGGGAGCTATAACTAATCCCTCTGCAACATTGGATGAGATATTCTCCTATCTGAATAATGCCGGGAAGCCTTGCCTAATCGCCATTGATGAATTCCAGCAAATAACCAAATATGCAGACGATCCCAACATAGAAGCGGCACTACGGACACATATACAACGCTGTTCCAATGCCCACTTTGTCTTCTCCGGGTCCCATAGGCATCTGATGGGGGCAATGTTTACTTCTCCGGCACGTCCATTCTACCAATCGGTTACACTGATAAACCTGCCTCCCATTTCTGTTGATAAATACGCGGAGTTCTGCCTTAGGCACTTTGAGCGAGCAAGCAAACACTTAGATACATTAGTGGTAACAGAGCTATATGAGCGCTTCAATGGTATAACTTCGTATATGCAGAAGGTTATGAACATTTTATTTTCCATGACCGGAACTGGAGAAATATGTATTCCCTCAATGATAGATACTGCCATTAACGACCTTCTGGATTTTTCTGCCGATACCTATGATGCCTTATTATATCAGATGCCCGAAAAGCAACGTATTGTGTTTATGGCAATAGCAGCAGAGGGAAAAGCTAAGGCTATCTCAAGCGGTGACTTTGTACGTAAATACAAGTTGCAATCTGCCAGTTCTGTCTCTTCAGCTGTAAAAGGACTACTGGAAAAAGACTTTATTACGTATGATAAAGGCATTTACCAGGTATATGATCAGTTCTTCCAACTTTGGTTGCAAAGGAATAAGCTTTAATGGTTTCTTTCTTGAATCTTATATTCATTCTATAAACAATTTAGAAATGAGTAGAGATGCAGCAGGCTTTGCAAAATATAATTATAAGACTAAAGTAAATACCTTCAATATGGTTCCAACGGATAAAATGTTGTAGCAAATCATTGTTGTTTGAAGGATAATAACTATCTTTGTTCTAAAGACTCGAAATATGGATAGTAAAGTAACCTTATTGGATTGAGATGTCAGATTATGATTTGGAAACAGCGAATGCAATGCTGCTTACAGGCCGTTATCTCTATGTCGGTTCATGTGCCATCAAACAATAGAGAAAATTCTCAAAGCATATTGGACTAATTGCTTAATGGAAGTTCCTCTAAAGATACATTCACTATCCAGACTTGCGGAGAGAACGGGATTGGACAAGCAATTGTCGGAGGAGCAGTTAGCCTTTATAGACAAACTTGAACCTCTTAATATAGAAGCCCGTTACCCCTCTTATAAAGAAAGATTAATGAAGAGCTTAACCAAAGAATACTGTGCTGAACTTTTGAGCCAAACTAAAGAGTTGCAATTATGGATAAAGAACAAGCTATAAACCTTGCCAAACGCTATAAGGAAATGGTAGCGGAGAAGTCCATTAAAGGCCCTTTATCTTTATGGTTCGTACAGTAAAGGAAATTATAGAGCAGACAGCGATATAGATATTGCTGTGATAGTAGAACGCCTGGATGACGATTATTTTAAAGATACTCCTCTATTGTGGAAACTTAGACGCAAGATAAGTAACCTTATAGAGCCAGTCCTGCTTACAGAAGATATGGACAATCCTCTTTATTGTGATATTAGAAAAACTGGAATTCTAATACAATGAAGTCTTGTTTATCACATGCCATCTATTTCTATAATTTATATTCTTTTTTACTTCCAACGCATATTCTTCTCCTAAATCTTCGTACCATACCAAGTACTGCGAAATACATACCTGAGCGTTTTTCTCTTACTTATTCCCTTCTTCATCCAATCCCTATCATGACTTAAACATTTTTCTCTTGCAGCAATAATCACTTGATATTGCAAAAAATGAGGAATATGAAATCATTGTATTTGCAGCTATAATTGTATATACTTGTAAGATAAACCTTTTATAAATAAATTGGAAATGAATAGAAATGAAATTACCTTACAAGAGATGTTCTCCTCAGTCATCAAGGAACTCCGGGAAGGCGGCAGGTGGGGGACGGCACACATCTACCAGTCAGCGGTGAATGCATTCTCGGCATTCACCAAATGGCAGCCGATGCCCATGCGCAAGTTGAGCCCGACCGTACTGAAGAGATTCGAAAACTTCCTCAGGCAGAGGAACTGCAGTTGGAACACCGTATCCACCTACATCAAGACGGTACGCTCGGTGTATAACCGGGCGGTGGACAGAAAGTACATACGGTATGTACCCAGACTGTTCGAGCATGTGTATACCGGCACACGGGCGGACAGGAAGAAGGCGCTCGAGGCATCAGACATCAGCAGCCTGGTAAGGGAGACGGAAAGGAGCCTGCAAGGAGGGGCGCTCCCAAACGCCCAGCAGAGAACAAGGATTTTCTTCGTACTCATGTTCATGCTCAGGGGGATACCTTTCGTAGACCTGGCGTACCTGCACAAAAGGGACCTGCAGGGGAATGTACTGTCTTACAGAAGACGGAAGACGGGACGGGCGCTGACCGTGTCACTCACACCCGAGGCCATGCAGATGGTCAGGATGGTGGCGAACAGGAACCCCGACTCCCCCTATCTGTTCCCCATCCTGCAGAGCGAGGAAGGCACGGAAGCAGCATACCGGGAATACCAGTCAGCACTCAGGGGATTCAACCAGCGGCTGGCAGTACTCAGGCAGTGCCTGGGAATGCAGTCGGCACTCAGCACCTATTCGGCCAGACACACCTGGGCCACAATGGCTTACCATTGCGAGATACACCCCGGAATCATATCGGAAGCCATGGGGCACTCCTCCATCACGGTGACGGAAACCTATCTGAAGCCTTTCAGCAACAGAAAGATTGACGAGGCCAACCAGAGGGTAATTTCTTTTGTAAGAAGCGGAGCGTGTACAGTATAAAAGACGTTACTTCTTTTGATAGGATAGAATAGATTTGTCGCACATTTTCCAGAATCTTCAAAATGAGTTTTGAGGAACGGAATGGCGTTGTCTTTACGGAGCTCCAATCGGTGCTATCAATATACTGTCATTCAACCTTTTGAACTGAAAAATACACACTTTCATTCTTTGAAAGCCTCATTTCATCACTTTCCCACTGTCATCTTTCTGGACTTCCAATCCTCTTTCCAATATCCTAACGGGCTGATTTTTACTATTTTGAACAAACCCCACCTATTTTATCCTTATTCCTTGATTATTAATGGAATTAACAGGATTTCATTACCTGCGAAGTAACGGAATTTTTTAACAAAAGCATTATGGGAAAAGGAATGCCAGAAATGAGAAATTATTCACTTTTTATTTTTTTAAATTTATAAATTTAAAGTTTTCAATTATAAACAAAAAGTTTCTAAGTGTGATCCTGTTCATTGCCTTAATGGTTGGTACTGCAGGTACATTTGTTTCTTGTAAGGATTATGATGATGACATCGAAAACTTACAGAAGCAAATTGATGAAAACGCTAAGGCTATAGATCAGATTAATAAGCTGATTTCAGACGGTAGCGTAATAACAGGGGTAGTCAAGGGAGCAAATGGCATCACTATTACTCTTAGCAATGGTAATTCTTATGAAATTACCAATGGCTCAAATGGCACAAATGCTGCAGTATGGAGCATCGGAGAGGATGGCTATTGGTATAAAGATGACGTAAAACAGGCTTATAAAGCCATTGGCGAAAAAGGTGGTGATGGTTGCTACTATAAGCCTAATGAAACAACTGGGAACTTTGACATCTACAATGCTGATGGTACCTTAAAGGAATCTACCAATATCTCTTGGAAAGGTACGGGCATTACAGCTGTAGAGGATGGCAATGATGTGATTCTATACAATGTGACAAAGGCTGATGGAACGACAGGCAGTGTTACAATTTCAAAGACCAACAATTTGCGTAGCTTGGTTTTCATCCCGCAAGTGTATGTTGATGGTGTGCAGGGGTTGACTTATGATTCCTATGCTTATAAAGCACTGACTTTATCTGAAAAAGATTCTAAATCGGAAAAAACGACAGCTGCAGCTACCAGCACCACTATCAATCCGGTTGTCTATGCCGAATATCATGTAAATCCGGCCAATGCCAACGTTAATGAACTGAAAGACAAACTTTCATTCATGGTGAAACCGAACGTGGATTATATCAGTTCACGTGCTGCTGCTTCCAATGATTTTGCAATGACTCCCGAATTCGTTTCCTTTACGGACGGTATTTTGAAGGTCAAAGTCAATATCAAGGGAATAGCCGCTACAGAAGAAAAGATTTCTGTGTTTGCATTGAATGTAGAGAAAGAAAATGGTGAAGATGTTACTTCTGATTATGCTACAGTATTCAAGAAAGATTTGAGTGACTTGGCTATCGCTGACCCGGCTGCCGAAGCTGCAAAGAAAGGTATCGCTGATAAAGACGAGCACTATAGAACTAAAATTGCTGCTGTAGATGCTGACGCATACAATCAAAAGGTTGTTTGGGCAGAAGGAATTACTGAGGCAGAATCTAAAACATACTGTGATACCATTGTTGTTTACAACCAAAGCTTAGACTTGACGAAATGTGTAGAAGCTCATGAATTGGCATGTGAAGGTGGTGACAAAATCAAGGTTGCTGATTTGGAGAAACTTGGCCTGAGCTTTGCTTTTGATGTGGTAAAGAACTATAAGGTAGGTAATCCTGTAACCGATCAGGCAGACTTCGTGACTTTGGCTGATGGCGTTTTGACCCCGAAAGTGTATGAAACCGAAGGCCGTGCAGCTATTGGCCGTACTCCTATCGTACGTGTTCGTTTGATGGATGGCGAGAACCTTGTAAAGGTAGCTTACATCAAGGTATTCATTGCAGATGAGACAAGCGCTCCTGTTACTAACCAATATGAACTGACTATCGAAAACTTCAAGTATGATTGCGATGATGCTGCAGCTTCAAAACTGTCAACAGTTAAGGATATGAACGTTCAGGTATACAATGAAATCGGTTTGAGTAAAGAACAATTCCACGCAACTTATCCGTATTTCTACGACTATGGTGCAAACCAGACTCCGGCAGATTTGGGTACTTGTGAAGAAACAACAGATGCAGAAACTCAAGCTACTCACGTAATCAAATGGACTATCTCTAAAGACGCTTTGTGGGAAAATGCCAGCAAGCAGCTGACTCACCGTGTAAGATATTATGCAGGTGAAAATCAAACAGGTGCTTATGTTGAATTGGTACTGAAAGCTACGGTAGAAGATATCCAGAAGTCTTACAATGTAGCAAAAGCCGACTTCATCTCCAACTATTGGGATGCAGACAAAACTTATACCAAGTTTAATGTTGCCGTACCAAGTAGCACGACAGATGCTGACCCAACTCACTGTACATTTGTTAATGATTTGAATTCTCCGTTCACAACTTGGGCAAAGAATAGTACGGAAGGAACTCCGGGCGTACTGAAACTTGACAAAGCAGTGACTGGTATAGAATACTTCTTCTGCGCTGATGACATCAAGAATATCACTAAGATTGGTGATATTAATGTAGTCTTCACAACAGATGCAGATGGTACGACATTATACGCTACAGTAGGCGGCGTAAAAGAAGAGATAGCTGTTATTAACAATGCTGGTTCTACCGCTCCTAACACTGTAACCTATAACAAGAATAGTGCTATTGCCAAGCAATTGTTGAATACTGGCGCTATGTACACTTATATTGGTGCTACTGGTCGTGTATGCGATGATGAGACTAAGGTAGTTACTATTACATTTGATAATGAAGATCACTTCCAGGCTAATTTCATCCGTCCGGTCAACATTGCTGAACAAGCTGCTGATAACTTCATCGACGCTGTTGACTTTGGTGAAAAGGGTTCATTCATCCGCTTGGAAGACTTGATTGCTCCTTACGACTGGCGTGATCGCTACTTCAGTGACTATGCTAATTACTGGGGCTTCTACGGACCATTCACAATTACTGCCGATGTGGATAATGCAGAATGTGACTTGAACGGTGTTCGTCAGGCTGTTCCTGTAACGGTAGAGTTGAAAGCTAACACAAATACCACAATGGGTAGCGGTGATGATGCTAAGACTTCTCAGTATGGTTTCATCACTTACAAGAACAATGGTACTAAAGTTTCAGCATTCAATATCTACGTTAAAGTTACCGTAGAATATGGTTGGGGTACCATCAAGACTGATTTCATTACAGTTCCTGTAAGCTCTACTATCACTAATAACTAAAAGTAAACAAGTTATTAGAAGATAATAAATAAAAGAGTGGATATAGTCTTACAAAAGATTATATCCACTCTTCTTTTATAGTGCCTCCAATAATAAACCAACTGTCAGAACAAGTCTTGACTATTACACGTTGTTAAACACTTCCCAGTACCCCGATGTTCTACTGCCAATCCGAGTTATCAGTCCCTCCCGTTTAAGCAGCACTATTCTATTTTTTATTGTTCTCTCAGAAAGTTTTAGCACTTCACTCAACTGTCCAATGGTTATATATGGATCTTGTATAATTGCTTCCAATGTACTTTGGGCAATCTTTGGGCAATCTTTGGGCAACATTAGTTTCATCCTGCCCCATATTACTCAGTGATGTTCCGGTATTGTCCTTCATTCTGACTACATTACCGCATCCTTCATGTACGGGTATGAACATGAGGAAGTAACTGCGTTCCTCATCGGTTTCGATAGAAGCACGTGGTGAACCGTTTTTAGCCAGCCCATCTTGGATTGTAGGAATTCCGGTGCAGCGACCTTCTGTCAAGTCCAATTCTTTCAAGAAATCCCGATTACTTTCCACTTTATTACGATGCAGCAGGTCTTCTATGTTTATTGGCAGTGACATATAGTGTTCAATTATTTAATTCCACCAATGAGTATAGTCAGTATGGTGTATTCGTATTGCAATTTTCAATGCGAAGTTTCTCGCAAATATAAGAAATATATTCGTCTCCCTTATATTCATCTAATTTATTTATATTGCAGAATAAACCTTTTATAAATAAATTGGAAATGAATAGAAATGAAATTACCTTACAAGAGATATTCTCCTCAGTCATCGGGGAACTCCGGGAAGGCGGCAGGTGGGGGACGGCACACATCTACCAGTCAGCGGTGAATGCATTCTCGGCATTCACCAAATGGCAGCCGATGCCCATGCGCAGGCTGAGCCCGACCGTACTGAAGAGATTCGAAAACTACCTCAGGCAGAGGAACTGCAGTTGGAACACCGTATCCACCTACATCAAGACGGTACGCTCGGTGTATCATCGGGCGGTGGACAGAAAGTACATACGGTATGTACCCAGACTGTTCGAGCATGTATATACCGGCACACGGGCGGACAGGAAGAAGGCGCTCGAGGCATCCGACATCAGCAGCCTGGTAAGGGAGACGGAAAGGAGCCTGCAAGGAGGGACGCTCCCAAACACACAGCAGAGAACAAGGATTTTCTTCGTACTCATGTTCATGCTCAGGGGCATACCCTTCGTGGACCTGGCGTACCTGCACAAAAGGGACTTGCAGGGGAATGTGCTGTCTTACAGAAGGCGGAAGACGGGACGGGCGCTGACCGTGTCACTCACACCCGAAGCCATGCAGATGGTCAGGATGGTGGCGAACAGGAACCCCGACTCCCCCTATCTGTTTCCCATCCTGCAGAGCGAGGAAGGCACGGAAGCCGCATACCGGGAATACCAGTCGGCACTCAGGGGATTCAACCAGCGGCTGGCAGTACTCAGGCAGTGCCTGGGAATGCAGTCGGCACTCAGTACCTATGCAGCCAGACACACCTGGGCCACAATGGCCTACCATTGCGAGATACACCCCGGAATCATATCGGAAGCCATGGGGCACTCCTCCATCACGGTGACGGAAACCTATCTGAAGCCTTTTAGCAACAGAAAGATTGACGAGGCCAATCAAAGGGTAATTTCTTTTGTAAGAAGCGGAGCGTGTACAGTATAAAAGACGTTACTTCTTTTGATAGGATAGAATAGATTTGTCGCACATTTTCCGGAATCTTCAAAATGAGTTTTGAAGAACGGAATGGTGTTGTCTTTACGGAGCTCTAATCGGTGCTATCAATATACTGTCATTCAAGCCTTTGAACCGAAAAATATACACTTTCATCCTTTAAAAGCCTCATTTCATCCCTTTCCCACTGTCATCTTTCTGGACTTCCAATCCTCTTTCCAATATCCCAACGGACTGATTTTTACTATTCCAAACAAAACCGGTCTATTTTCTCCTTATTCCCTGATTATTAACGAAATTAACAGGATTTCATTACCTGCGAAGTAACGGAATACTTAGTAACAAAAGAAGTATGCGAAAGGGATTCAAAATGAGAGATTATTCACTTTTTATTTTTTTAAATTTATAAATTTAAAGTTTTCAATTATGAACAAGAAGTTTCTAAGTGTGATCCTGTTCAGTGCCTTAATGGTGGGTACTGCAGGTACTTTCACGTCTTGTAAGGACTATGATGACGACATCGAGAACTTACAAGGACAGATTACCTCTAACAAAGATGCTATTGCTGCTTTAGAGAGCCAAATCAAAAGCGGTGAATGGGTGTCCAGCGTGACATCTACAACCAATGGTATTGTTGTTACTTTGGGTAATGGAACCAGCTACACTATCACTAATGGTGAAAAAGGTGAAGCAGGTAAAGACGGTGTGACTCCGAAAATTGCAGTGAACAATGACAAAATCCAAGTAAGCTATGACAATGGCACTACTTGGACTGATCTTATTTCACTGGAAGACTTGAAGGGTGAAGCAGGTGACGCTGCTGCAACTCCGACTTTCTCTGTAGGAGAAGACGGCCATATCTACGTACAATATGGTGAAGACGGTGAAAAGACGGATTTGGGCGTTTCTACCGGTGGTATCTACTATGTAGAAGATGGCGTGAAGCTGACTATCCACATCCCGAACAAAGATGGCGAGTACGAAGACATCGTATTGCCGAGAGCTGCTTCCATCTCCAGTATCAAGGCTGTAACAGTAAGTTCAGCTGCTGTATTGTCGGAAGGTGCCGACATCGAGTTGACTTATGGTAAGGCTGCTGACAATGGTAAGTATTTTGATGGAACTGCTTTCAAGAAAGGCGACATCCTGCTTCCTTCTAAAGAAGCAAAGAATGTAATCAGCGCCCAGGTTAATCCGACCATTGCCGATGCTACGGTCTATAATTTCTACTTGGCCAACTCTAAAGGAAGCTCCATCTTCACTTTGTCTGAAGCAACTCCCAATATGACAGAAGAGCCTTTGACAAGAGTTGCTACAGCCAATAAGGGTATCTATGATATGGGTATTACTTTTGTAAGTGGTGTGACTGAAGCACAAATTAAGGCTGCTAAGGGTGCTTACGCTATCGCTACAAAAGATGCTTATGACAATGAAGTGTTGTCTAGTTATGATGTAACGGTTGATGTGAAAACAGCAACAACTACCACTCTTGATGTAACTGCAACTACACAAGAAGTTGAAATCAACAAAGAACTCGACTTGAATGACTGTGTAGATATGAAAAATGTAATCGATGTGCAATATTATTTTGCAACAAACCAGACAGCTGCTGTTGATGCTGCTAAGGCTACGATTACAGGTACTAAGATTAAAGGTGAAGTTGCAAATAAGACTGTCGTTGTAAGTGTTAAATATCTGACTTACGACGGTGAGGTTAAAGACGCAACTAAAACTATCACTGTTAAGTTCATCAATCCTGCTACAGAAAATGCCTTTACTCAAACATTGGTATTGAATGCAGACGCTTCTAAGAATGTATTGACATTCGATGTAACCAGCTTGATTGGTAATACTACATCAAGTGCTCCTAGCTTCTTCACCAACATCGGTAATGCTAAGTTTACTGCTGCTGCTAAGGACAAGAACAGCAATACAGACAAAGCTAAGGGAAATGATGCTGTAGGTATCACTGCACCGGTTGCTGTTGCTACTGCAGATGCTTCTACTACTCCGAACGGTTACTACAAGCATACGCTGACTTACAGAGTGAATAATGCTACAGTTATTCCTGGAACTTACGAAGCAGAATTGACTTATGGTTCAAGTCCGGTTAACACCGTTAAGCTGACTTTGATTGTAGAAGAAAATGTAGCTTCTTATGACTTCAAGCCGTTGGATCTGTACTTCACCGGTACTAATGCTACTGCTTATGGTACTCCTGCTAAAAGCAAAATTACTTATAACTTGAAGGGTCTGTTCGGTATCACAACTTGGGATAACATCGCATTTACTGAAACTGTTCCTGAAAGCTATAAGGATGCAGACGGTATTCAATGGACTGCTAATGCTTGGTTGGCTGATGCTACATCGGGAGACATCACAGTAGATAAGGTTGCTACGAAGAATGAAGCTACTAAGACTGGTAACTTCGGTGGTGCATACGAAGCCCGTTCTCTGAAAGCTACTTACACTCCGTATGCTAACAAGAACTTGACTGCCACTGCATACGACTTCACTCTGACAATCAAATCTTCTGTATTCGAAGGTTCACTGAATTATGTGAAGAAGGTTAAGAATGAATACGTTACAGGCGACAATAAGACTATCAATGTAGCAGCAGCGAATGCAAAAGCAACTCTGAAAGCAGAAGAAATCCGTGGTATTACTAAGACCAATGTTATATACTTCGGTAACTCTCACTTGACTGATGCTTATGTAGCAAGCGTCTCTGTTGCTTTGGAAGGTGATGCTGCTAAACAATATCTGGATTTGGCAGGTGACTTTACAAATGATGATGTCACTATCACTCCGAAAGCTAACGTAACTATCCCAGGTGATGGTAAGACAGTTACTTGCTACGTTCGTGTAAGTGTTGTTGACGAATGGGGTAAGACCAAGACTGTTGACGTACCTGTGGTACTGCAATAATTCAAGAATAAGCAATTCTCTATCGAGAGAACCTTATAATTAAAACTAAAGAATCCCCGGCTTATGGAAGTCGGGGATTTTTTTGGGTATCTGAAAGATAGGTAGGATTTATTTACGCCACGTCCAGATTCTGGCACTCCAGGTAGTAGTATGGGGTTCATATTCAACCCTATAAAAACAAAAGGGGAATGGGTACTCACCATCAAAGACGGCAGACAATCCAGCCGCGAATCCGCAACCCACTCCATGACAATGCACCTGCACCTATCGAGGTCATTGTAGAAAAGTTAATCCAACGGCATAAAAAAGAGGTCCGGAAGGCGTGCATTAAAAAGTTCCGAAGTACTTAAAGAAAAGACTACAGGAATGAAGAGAAAAGCTGGCAAGTATTAAATAAAAAGATTGTCCCAAGGTTGCGGATGCCCGTCCCAAGGCTTGGGATAGACGTCCGCAACCTTGGGACATATATCCGCAAGCTGCGAAGAAAGTTCTATAACAAACTGTTTCTTTAGAAAAGATACGCCGCAGACACCTGCCAAGTCTTATTCTTGGCACCGAAAGCCTTACCCGCCTCCTCCCACGTAAATGAGTCGCCCATCGGGAGCTGATAGGTCACGCCAACCTGGAGATGCTTCAGCAGCTTCACACCGGCACCCAAATTAAGTGCCACTTGAGCCTTCTTGCGGTCTACGTAATCCTTCTTCTTGAAGTCGAAGAAGAAATCAGGACCGGCTGCCACATAAATACCCAACAAGCTACCCAAGCCAATGGTATATTTCAGATTTACGGGTACTTCAAGTCCTGTTTGCTTCACCTCGTCCTTGCCGCGCTGGGAAAACAGCAAAGCACCGTCAACACCCAAGCCTACAATGGGAATGGTAAACTCAGCCATCGGACCAATAAAGAAACCGGTAGAATTATCCTTGTTTCCCTTATATCCGCCATCCCAATCTATTTTCGTCATATTCACACCACCCTTAACACCCCACTTCAATAGTTGGGCCTGAGCAGGCATAGCCATAAGCATACAGCATACAGCTATCATGAAAGCACTAAAAATCTTTTTCATAATCAATTGTGTTTAATATTACGGGACAAATATATGCAAATTCTTCCTAAAGAAACAACATATGTCAGCATTTGTTCATTTACGAGAACAATGAATCACAAAACGCATTACCTTTGCAACCTGAATCAAAGAAAGATACCACACAGATAAAATAAAAAGCTATGATAAAAATCAGAAAGACGCAACCCACAGACATTGCAATCCTTATGGACATCTTTGAACAAGCGAAGCACATCATGCGGAAAGACGGAAATATGCTGCAGTGGAGAGGCAACTACCCTTCCAGGGAAATCGTCATAGCAGACATCGAACAAGGAAACAGCTATGTGTGCACCGACGATACCGAAGAAATTATCGGAACCTTCGCCTTTATCCGTGGAAACGACCCCACATATACGCATATCTATGAAGGAAAATGGGTGGAAGATACGCTTCCTTACGGCGTCATTCACCGGCTGGCAAGTACAGAACACAGCAAAGGAGTGGCCAATGCCTGCCTGCAATGGTGCTACGAACAAATACCCAACCTACGTGCAGATACCCACCGGGACAATCATATCCTGCAATACATACTGAAGAAGCACGGATTCAAATATTGCGGCATCATCCTTCTGGCCAATGGAGACGAACGGCTGGCATTCCAAAAAGTAGAAGGATAGACAAGGAAACCACGAATCTTTCATTTAAAGGAGTTATCAGCCGACAAGTCGGCTTAGGAGTTAAAGCCAATACTCGTGCGTATGTATTCACAGAAGTATCGGCTTTAACTTCTTCAACTCCTGACGGAGCGGAGCGAAGTGATAACTCCTCCAATTCCTTTAAATGAAAGAACCGGGCAAGAAAACTCAAATAATCATAACCCTTCAAACATTATCTGCCATATAATTGTATATATAGCAGGTTTCCACAATGTTGTGGAAAACAAAAACAAGATAACATATGAAGGATTATAAACGTATGACAGTCGGCGAAATCGTAGCCGACAACTTCAACAATGCCGGGATATTTGATAAATATGGCATTGATTTCTGCTGCCATGGTTCCGCACTGCTTCCCGAAGCCAGTAAAACTGCCGGAGCCGATATGGAGAAGGTGATAGAAGAAATAGAGCATCTGGCTCCGACAACCTCCGAAAATATTGATTTCAAGAGTTGGCCTCTGGACTTATTGGTGGACTATATTCTCAAAATCCACCACCGTAATATCCGTACACAAGGTCCCGAGATTGAAGAACTGCTGGATAAAATATGTCGCGTACACGGTGAAAAACATCCGTCACTCTACAATGTGCAGGCTCTCTTTCATGATTCCCTCTCCGACCTCAATGCCCATCTCAACAAAGAGGAACTGGTACTGTTTCCCTACATCTATGAGATGGTAAAGGCTAAGCTGGAAAATACTCCCCTGCCCGAATTCCACTGTGGAAGCATCGAAGCTCCCATATCCGTCATGATGGCAGAACATGACATTGAAGGAGAACGCTATCGCCACATAGAGCATCTGACCAACGACTATACAGCTCCAGAAGATGCCTGCAACAGTTACCGCCTCGTACTCCAACAGCTTAAAGCATTTGAAGAGGCCTTGCACCAGCACATCCATCTGGAAAATAATATCGTTTTCCCACGCTCCATCAAAATGGAAGCAAAATTAAGAGAACAGCCATGACACAAATCAGAATCAAACGGGTATATGAAGAACCCGATGCAACAGACGGCTACCGTGTATTGGTGGACCGGCTGTGGCCTCGCGGCATAAAAAAGGAACATCTGAAATACGATGTCTGGGAAAAGGATATTACCCCTTCACCTGAATTAAGAAAATGGTTTCACGAAGACCAAGCGGAACACTGGGAGGGGTTTGCAGCCATGTATCGCAAGGAACTGGAAAATTCGGAAGCCGCCCTTAGGTTCATTGACACCATAAAACACCACCATACCATAACCTTACTATATGCTTCCAAAGCACCGATATACAACCATGCACGCATCCTGCAACGGTTTCTGCAGGAGCACTTAGACTAATTACTCACAATCTTTACAGTAAAAGCAAAGATGAACTGTAACTCTGGAAAGGCTGTTCAACGAATTGGTGCTACAAGGACACAAACTTCTTTTTCAAGTCGTCCACTCCCATTCCCGTAAAATAATCCTCGATAAAGTCCCAGCGCTGTTCATCCGTCAGCTTATCTGTTCCGAAGAAGAAAGAGAACAAGTCAATCTGCTCCTGGAATATCTGCTCGTTGGTATCCAGAATCAGATTGCGGTAATCATCGCCAAGCGCAAGTTCCTGCAGAGTTTCGGGGTCATTGAAACGGACAAATACGCAAGGCGTACCGCCACCCTCCACACTGAACGAAAGGCAGTCGAGCATAGAAAGCAGATTAAGCAGCATATTCAAGTCCGAGAAAGGAGTGCAATAAAATAACAGGCGGTCTCCCTTACTGCCCACTATACGTTGGCTAAACAGTTTTTGATAGCGCGACAGAAGCAAATCAAAGCCTTTGGTCACCGTAAAAGAGAGTTCATTGGAATCTTTCTTTTTCACACTGCTGATATAGCTCACACTGCGGCCTTCCTCCGTGCGGCTCTCCAGCAGGGAACCGATAAAGCGTTTGGCAGAGCGCACGTCCATGCCATGCTCGGCAAAGACAGCCCGCAGTTCTTCTTCATCAAAACGTCCTTTCGACTTTATCAATGCCGTTTTCAGCATCATTGTCAGGCTCTTGAACAAGGCATCCATCCGCTCACGGATGACAGTGGCATCTTCCTTTAACAACACCTCATGCTTGCCTACAGATACGGCACGGGCACCTTCCCGCAACGTTCCATTATTCAGCTTCTGTTTGAACTCCTTGTAGCCAAGCTCCGGGAAACGCTCTTCCCAAAGCGCTTCCAGACGTACGACGTAAACCCCGTCCTCCCCTTCTACCTTTGTCAGATAGCTATGGAATTCACGGGCAAAGACATCACCCGTCTTGTCCTGGACATATCCTTCGGTCAACAGATTCTTGGGGCTGATTTCAAGCAGATGCCTTCCATAACGCTGCATCAAATCGTCTTCCAGCCAAAGCAAGGCAGTCTTGATGAGCTGTCCCAACTCTGCTTCATACTCCAGCTTGTTCTTTGTACGCGGCAGTTTCACCACAAACTCGAAATCGGACAAAGACACCATGATTTCCGGTTTTTCCCCTTTCATGCGGTACACTTCCATGAGCTTTCTCAGAATAAGCACCAGCTGTTCCTGGGCAATGTTCCCCGTCTGATGCAGACGCTTCATATAATAGAAGTCACGCTCATGGTAGTCGGTAGCGGCAATACCCTGTATCTCCGTATCACGCGCAGCACGCCCTATCTCCTGAATATAGTCGACAAACGTACTGGATGGCGCCACATGATATACACGGTCTATATCACTGATGTCCACTCCCATACCAAAAGCTTTCGTAGCCACAATCAGTTTCTTGGTTCCTTCCTTGAACTCCTGCACAATGACAGCTTTCTGTTCCTTGTCCTTCTTGCCATAATAGGAGGCGACCAGACGCCAGTCTGCCGGCTTCACCCACGTCTTCAGGCGCATGTCGATGCCACCCGCAAAAGGATAATAGAGCAGTGTCTTGTGACCGTCCAGGAAGTCTTCGACCCGCGCAGCAACTACGCGCTGCTTTGCCTTGTCGTATGTCTCCCCGTCCTCCATCTCCATCTGACGGATGTCAAAGCCAATATTCCGGCGCTTCACCGTACCTACATAAAGCACACAAGGCTCCATCTGCAGGGAACGGATAGTCTCGAATATCATGTCATTGCCCCCTTTGGGATTCCAGACAGCCGTGGCGGTCAATGCAAACAACGGGAAATTATAACCGAGAGTCTGTTTCAGCGTATTCAAGTAACGTCCCAAGAACCAATAGTCCACACGGAACTCCTTGCCCCATGTCGTTACCGTATGTGCCTCATCGACCACTACCAGACCGATGCGGCGCTCGCCTACAAAATGCTTGATGTCGTAAGAGAGAAGCAATTCCGGCGAG
This sequence comes from Bacteroides sp. AR20, assembly GCF_964250605.1. NCBI lineage: Bacteria > Pseudomonadati > Bacteroidota > Bacteroidia > Bacteroidales > Bacteroidaceae > Bacteroides > Bacteroides sp. AR20. The sequence continues at coordinate 20,279 of NZ_CAXUGK010000008.1, forward strand.
AGATAGAACAAATCAATCTCCCCCTCACGCACCTGCCGGTAAACCTCCATCTTCTGTTCCGGCGATAAATCGGACGAGGCGTATGCCACACGCGTATACCCCAGTTCTTGCAGACTTTCCACCTGGTCTACAATCAACGCCTTCAAAGGGGAAACCACAATGGTAAGCAGATTATACTCCTTCCCCAGATAGATGGCAGGAAGCTGGAACAACAAGGATTTTCCGGAGCCGGTAGGGGCAGTCAGCAAGATATTGTCTACCTGCGTTTCACCTTTCCAAGCCTTTTCAGCCTCCAGTATAACGTTCTCTATCAGCTGTCCCTGCGAAATGCAGAGTTTCTCTTTTCCCTTGGACAAGTCATCGTAAATCTCAAGATTACGAAACTGTTCGTAGCCGTAAGTCTCCTTTAAAATCGTGTTTATGGTTTCGCGGCAGTTTTCAGGCAGATGCCTTTCCTTCAAATCCGGTAACCGGCGTGTTGTTGCTTCTTGTACATTCATTATTATTGTAGTGTGGGGGTATTAAAAAGAAAAGAAGCAATTCTTCAACCATAGTTATCGGTTTTGGAATTACTTCTCCCTATGTTTCAAAATATTACCAGACATACCGGTAAGTTTTTTCTTTTAAAGCGTATCAATATTCCTCCTCGTTAAAGAAAAAGTCCTCTTTACTGGGATAATCGGGCCAAATATCTTCTATGCTTTCATAAATCTCGCCCTCATCTTCCATTTCCTGCAGATTCTCAATCACTTCAAGCGGAGCACCCGAACGCATGGCATAATCTATCAATTCATCCTTAGTTGCCGGCCAAGGAGCATCTTCCAATTTAGATGCTAATTCCAATGTCCAATACATAGTCTCTAGTATTAAAATTGTGAATATTAAATCCTATTTCTATTTTTCGGCAAAAGTATAACAATTTATTTCACTTGCAACTATTATTCCAAAATATTTCACCTTTTTTGTCGTCTTGATTCATTTTACGGGAAAGGACGAACAAATAATCAGACAAGCGGTTCACATAAGCCAATAATTCTGAAGAGATTTCCACTTGCTCGGCCAAAGCAAGAATCCGACGCTCTGCACGGCGGCAAACCGTACGGCAAACGTGGCAGAGTGCCGCACCGCGACTTCCGCCGGGAAGAATAAAGGCTGAAAGAGGAGGCAAAAGAGTATCCAAACGGTCTATCTCCCGCTCCACCATTTCCACCTGCTCCGAGCTGATGATACTGGCTTCTTTCAGCTCCATTTTCTCCCGGTCTGTGGCCAGATGAGAGCCTACGGCAAAAAGTCTGTCTTGCACTTGCTGCAGAAAATCTTTATCCTTTCCGTCAAGCAGGTACGTGATGAGAAGACCCAGATTGGAATTTAGCTCATCCACCGTACCGTATGCCTCAAGGCGGATATGCGTTTTAGGTACACGGGTTCCGCCTACAAGAGAGGTGGTTCCTTTATCTCCGGTTTTGGTGTATATCTTCATAAAGGATTAATGTTTAGGGGTTAATGTTTAGCAGCTAGTAAGTGGAGCTAATCACTAACCGCTGTTCACTATTGAAACGCCTAAAGATAATCAAAAGTTGACAATATAGTCTTGTTTTATCTTTGTTTTATCGAAAAATATGATACCAAGGTCATAAAGGTCGAACGTAATACCTGCCTGTCCGTCCTGCTTCATGCGCTTCCAGAGGGCAAACATCTGCGGAGTGTAACGGATACCTTCAATTACAAAAACAGACTTTCCCCTGGTACGGGTGGAACAGATGCGGAAGACCTCCTCTACAAAATCGGGATGACGATAATCGTGCAAATAAAGGAAATCAACGGGAACGCCACTCTCCAGAAAGAGCTCGGAAAGGTCGGAAGCCGAAGTATAATCTGCCCCCTCCTTCCCCGCTTTCAAATAGAGGGCAGAAGCGGCAAGCGTACCGGCATCTACAATGGTCTCCGGCTGGGTATAGTTTACCAGACGGAACAGAAGGCGTTTTACTTTCTTCGATTCGTACTTCCAACGTTTATCTTTCTCCAGCTCCAGTTGCTTCTGTGCCTTGGCCAGCTCTTCATATTTATAATAAGCCGTACTTTCGTAAATTACATGCGTAATCAGGTTAAAGGCAAAAGGAGAATGTACACCGTAGCCGCAACGGTGCCGGAAACGGTACAGCCAGATAAAAGGCCGTTTTAGAGTAAGCAAAATACGATTCATTATTTTAATGTGCTAATGTACCTTCGAAAGTCACCCCTTCACCCGAAGAATAATTCTCCGTAACAGTCAGGAGTACCTTGTTATCCTCAAAGCAGAGCGTAAGCCCAAGAGCGCTTATCCAGTTGACATAATGTACTTTCAGTTGCAAAGCATCAAGTGACGCCCACGCATAACTGCCTGCCACCTGGAAAGGGCCTTCTATACCCTTAAAACGCCCCTTTGCAGCAACCGAATACGGAGGATAGCCATCAATTGCCGCTTTCGACCATTGCTTATAGCCAAACGGAAGACTGTATGTCTTTCCGTCTTTCTCCACCACAGTCATCACTACTTCTTGCTGCTTGAATTGCAGCTCGATGGATTGCCATCCGTATTTGTTCTCTCCGAGCAGGATGCGCTTGCCTGCGTATTTCTGTGAAAGGGAGGAAGCAGCCTTTCCTTGCACTAACGGCAGTTGATAAGAACGCTGTTTCTTCTGCAGGCGCTTGTAGTCCTTACCGGGCGCTAATACCTGGTCACCGACCTCCGGCAACAAGCGGTTCCAGACCAGACGACGCTGCCGACGACCGTCTATCAATGTACATTCGGTAATGACCACTACCATATCCTTATCCGGAACAATCAGAATGTATTGTCCCAAAGCCCCGTCAGCACGTACAGCACCCGGATATTCGCAAAGCCACATCTGATAGCCATAATCTCCTATCTGTCTGGTCATCATCTGCTCCACCCAGGAAGCCGGGAGCAACTGCCTGCCTTCCCAAACACCCCGGTTCAGCAGCAGCAATCCGAATTTTGCCAGTGACTCGCTCTGAATATGCAGTCCCCAGCCACCGGTATTGATGCCTTCGGGGCTTATCTCCCACGCAACGTCCGTGATATGCATCGGGGTGAAAAGCTTCTGCTTCAGATAATCCAGCAAGGTCATGCCCGTCACCTTCTGCACGATAGCAGAAAGCATATAGGTACTAATCGAATCATATTCAAACTTCTTGCCCGGAGTTTTCACCGGTTTGGCAAGGAAGGTACGTATCCAGTCGGAAGTGAGGTTGCGCATATTCCAGTCGGGAGTGATACCCGACGTCATGGTAAGCAGGTCACGGACAGTCATGTCTGCCAGATTAGCGGAAACCGAATCCGGAAGAAGTTCCGGGAAGAAGGTACCGACACGGTCTGTCAAGAGCAAACGGTTGTCTGCAATGGCAAGTCCTACGGCAGCCCCGACAAAGGTTTTGGAGCAGGAATACATGGTATGGCGATATTCCGGCGCGAACGGAGCCGGATAGATTTCTCCGATGACCTTGCCGTGACGCAGCACGACCACGCTGTGGATGTCTGTTTTTGGCAATGCCATCAGTGAATCAAACAAGGCAGTGACAGCCTTGGAAGGGACTCCTTCTGCCTCGGGTGTGGAACGTGGCAACTCATTGATTTGTGCATGAGCTGCCAACGCTCCCAGCAAGCCGAGAAACAAGAAGAAAAAACGTACTCTATTTTTCATAATTATCTAAGATATTTGTTCTACATGCGCTGCAAATGTACAGCATTCGGGCGCGAAAGACAAATAACTTGATAATTTTGTCGGAAGGGAACGTTCTTATAAGAAATGTATGGTCGCCGCCTCTCCCTTGTTCAAGTCCAACGAGAATGCCGGTTTCTTGTAAGTATGCGTATGTCCTCCTACCTTCACCTCGGCACGGACAGTACTTGCGGGCATCTTTACTGTAAATTTCCCCGGAACAAGAGCGGTAACAACAGCCCTCGTTGCCCGTCCATCCTTCCAATCCAGGTCTATGGAAGCACCGCCGCGTACGCGCATTCCACGGAAGTTGCCGGTAGTCCAGCTATCCGGCAGGGCAGGAAGCAGATGGATAAAGCCTTCATGACTTTGCAGCAGCATTTCGCCGACTCCCGCCGCACCACCGTAGTTGCCATCAATCTGGAAAGGAGGATGCGAACAGAACAAATTAGGGAAAGTGCCGCTACCATGACCTCCCGTCGCAGCATCGACAGCAGGATGCAGCAAACTCTTGAAGAGTTTCCAAGCACGGTTTCCGTCACCCAAACGAGCCCAGAAGTTTATCTTCCAAGCACGGCTCCAACCAGTACCCTCATCTCCACGACGGTTCAAGGTCATCCGGCAGGCTTCGGCAAGCTCGGGGGTGGACTCCGGCGAAATCAGGTTTCCCGGATGCAGGCCGTAGAGATGGGAGACATGGCGGTGGTGCACATCCACTTCCTTATAATCCTCCAGCCATTCCTGCAAATATCCTTCCTTACTGATTTGCATGGGTGGGAATCTCTTCAGGTCCGCCTCAAGCTTCGCCACATAATCCGCATCACAATCCAGCAGGCGAGCGGCGGCGATGACATTAATATAAAGCTCGGTGAGCAGTTGCACATCCATAGTGGGACCCATACAAATGCTGACGGGAGTCACGCTGTCACCCGGCACATAGAAGCTGTTTTCCGGAGAAGAAGTGGGGGCAGTTACCAGCCAGCCATGCGAAGGCTCCTGCACGGTAGTGGAACTAAAGAACCGGGCGGCACCTTTCAAGACGGGATAGATACGGCGCAGATAATCCTTGTCCTGCGTATACAGATAGTGTTCCCACAAATGGGCACACAACCAAGCGCCACCGGTATTGGTAGCTCCCCAGGAGGGGTGTTCGCCGGGAGCGGTATAATTCCATACGTTGGTCATCATGTGGAGCACCCAGCCATCTGCCTCATCGCCATAGAAGGTACGCGCACTTGCCTCTCCCGAAGGGATAAGGCGCTCCATCAGCGTCGTCAGCGGCTGATAGAGTTCGGAGAGGCCGGCTTGCTCCAAGGGCCAGTGGTTCATCTGGATATTGATGTTCGTATGATAGTCCCCGTTCCAGGGAGTCGATACTCCATTTGCCCAGAGTCCTTGCAGATTGGGCGGCAAGCTGCCGGGACGGGTACTGCTGATGAGCAGATAGCGTCCGTAGTTATAGTACAGAGCAGCCAATGCCGGCGACTCCTGCTGTGTGAAGCGGAGGATGCGCTCGTTCGTCGGGAGCGTATCATCCGGCGTGGCAGGAAGCGTCAAGGAAACACGGTCGTAGAGGAAACGGTGGGCAGTGACATGGCTGGAGAATGAAGAATGGAGAATGGAACATGGAGAATTAGCGGGGGCGGTGAAAGGACGGAGCAAGCTGTCGCAGACTTCCGCATAGCGTTCGCCCGGGAAGTCGGTACCGGCAGCGGCATAGGAGGTAGCGGCAGAAAGTATCAGCCAGGCTTCCTGCCCGTTCTTCAAGCGGATACCGTTTTCCGGGCTGACAGACGATTCACCACCGTTCTGCACGAGTTGCATGGCCACACGGTATCTCATACCGTCCAAACCGGGCTTACCGCTTTCCAACATGCCGTCCATCAAAAGGGTGTTCCCTTGGACAGTCACCGAGCTATGTTCCGCACGGCTCAAACGGGCAGAGAAATTCAGAGCTCCTTCACGTCCGGCAACCAGATGAATCAGCATGACATCACGGTCACGGGAAACAAAATACTCACGGCGATAATCGACATCTTCCAGCCTGAAAGCCGTATATGCCACCGCATCGCGCAAGTTGAGCCAACGGCGATAGTTGTTTAATGGAGAGTTGAGAATGGATAATGAAGAATTGTAGGTAAAATCTATATCCAAATCGCCCAATACCTGATAGGTTCCATATCTCCCGTCAGTCTCCTGCTTCTTCGGAACAAAACTGCTGTACATCAGCTCCTGTGCCTCTCGGTTCTTTCCCTCAAACAACAGTTGCCGGATGGCAGGCAGACTCTTCGAAGCATCCGGATTGCTATAATCCGCCTCCATTCCGCTCCATAATGATATTTCATTCAGCACAATGTGCTCACGGAGAATGCCTCCGTCGGGCATCATGCCCAAGCGTCCGTTGCCCAAAGGAAGAGTCTCCTCCCAGATAGCGGCAGGTGACGTATAATACAACTGATGATTACAACTGTCGGCAGGCGCATCGGCTGCACGAAGCAGCAACGAGGCTGCAAGCAGAAATAGAGTGGCAAGTGTCTTCATATTGTTTTTTGATTCTGATTTCAGGCTGCAAACTTACTGCATACACTTTGCAGCATTGCTGCATACCTTTTGCAGTGACGCTGCAAAGCAATTGCAGTAGCGCTGCAAAAGGTATGCAGTACCACTGCAAAACAGTTGTACTGATTTTGCAGTGGTTACGCACTGATTATAAGATTATTGCATTTCGAACGAAACTACACCACGGACGTCGGCAGACGAAGCGCAAACGTATGCCTTGAACTTACCCGGTTCGTACTTCCAAGCTGCGGAAGCCTCATCGTAGAACTTCAAATCATCCGGAGTAAGGGTGAAAGTCACACTCTTCTCCTCGCCCGGCGCCAAACCGACTTTTGCAAAATGTTTCAGTTCCTTTACAGGACGAAGCACACTGCATTTATCATCGCCTACATAAAGCTGTACAATCTCTTTTCCGGCAATGCTACCCGTATTCTTCACGGCAACTGTCACCGTCAGCGTACCGTCGGCAGCCATGGCCTTGGCAGAAGCCACCGGTTTGCCATATGTAAAGGTAGTATAGCTCAAGCCATGACCGAAGGGGAAGAGAGCCGGAATCTCCTTGGTGTCGTGCCAACGATAGCCCACCAGAATATCTTCCTTATACTCCTGCTTAATGCTGTCGCCCGGATAACTGAGTTCATCAAAAGCATGTGCACCGCAATCCGTCAACTTGGCAGGGAAAGAAAAGGGCAACTTTCCGCTTGGATTCACCGCACCACTCAGGATGTCAGCCAGAGACTTGCCACCCATGGAGCCTAAATACCAGCCTTGCACAATGGCAGGAACCCGGGATACCCACGGCATTTCCACCGCATTACCACTGAGAAGCACCAGAACCAGGTTCTTGTTTACCCCCAGCAAAGCTTCAATCAGTTCATCCTGCCCGAAAGGCAAGCCGTATTCCAGACGATCGCCGCCTTCACAATCCTGGAAGTGGTTCTTGTTCAATCCGCCTACCAGTACCACCAAGTCTGCCTTTTTCGCCATTTCCACGGCTTCTGCACGGAGTGAGTCTACCACATTCTGCGGAATTTCATCTGCACGGCCGTACATCGGACGACCGGCGGCATAGCCTTTCGCATAGGCTACCTTATCACCATAAACGGCACGCAAGCCATCCAGCGGAGATACCATATCCTTCACTTTCAGTTCGGAAGAGCCTCCTCCCTGATTCAGCAAGCGTACGGCATTATCGCCCACCACCAGGATATTCTGATACTTGGCTGCATCAATCGGCAGCAACGGGGCACCTTTCTTTATCACCGGAGCATTCTTCAACAGCACAATGCCCTCATTGCCTATCTCGCGGGCAGCGGCATAATGCTCTTCCGTAGCTACCGAACCATAGGGTTTCTGACGGTTCATCGCCGTACGGAATATCAAGCGAAGAATGCGGGAAGCCTTGTCATCTATTGTAGACATCGGCACTTTGCCATCTTTCAACATCTGGAGGTAAGGGTTGGCAAGGTAATAATCGTTATAGGTAAATACACTCTCGGACGTCAGACCGTTGGTGTAAGAACCCATTTCAATATCCAGACCGTTGACGGCAGCTTCATAGGTGTCGTGGGCACCGCCCCAGTCGGTAATGACACAGCCGTCGAACTTCCAGTCATCTTTCAGAATCTTGTTCAGTGTGAAATCGTTATGGCAGGCGTGCTGGCCGCGAATCTTATTGTAAGCGCCCATAATGCTCCAGGCACCTCCTTCTTCTACCGCAGCCTTGAATGCAGGCAGATAGATTTCATGCAAAGCACGGTCGCTAAGATTCACATCAATATGTCCGCGCCACAGTTCCTGGTTGTTCAGCGCATAGTGCTTGACACAAGCTGCCACTCCGTTCTTCTGCAACTCCTGGATGTAAGGTACGCACATCACACTGGCCAGATAAGGGTCCTCGCCCATATATTCAAAATTACGCCCGTTCATCGGAGTGCGGTAGATGTTGACGCCGGGGCCCAGCAACACATCCTTTTCACGATAGCGCGCTTCCTCACCGATGGCCTTGCCATACTTGGCAGACATGTCCGGATTCCAGGTAGCGGCCAGACAAGTCAAGGCCGGGAAAGCGGTAATGCTGTCATTGGTCCAGTTGGCATATCCCCAGTCATTCCAGTTGATTTCGGCACGGACACCGTGAGGGCCGTCGCTCATCCAAAGCTCGGGAATGCCGAGCCGCGGAACACCCGCACTGCTGAATTTACTCTGCGCATGGCAAAGGGCTACCTTCTCTTCCAGTGTCATCCGGCTGAGAGCATCCTTTACACGTGCTTCAATAGGTTGTGCATCGTCCATATAGACCGGTGTCTGTGCAGACACGGTACTGATGGAGCATGCAAGAAATAAGGTTGCTAAAAATTTATTCTTCATGTCTTAATTGGTTAATATGCTAATGTGCCAATTAGCACATCAAATTATCATTTAACTTTAATCGCCGTCGTCGCCTTCTCCAGTCCATCAGCCGTAGCCGTCACCTTGACACCACCCGGTTCACCGTTGTTCTGCAGTACCACCAGGCACTTTCCGTAGAAAGCCTTGCGGTGGTTGTCCTTGAACTTCTCCATAGAGATGGGGCTTCCGTTATCCACTCCAGCAATGAAGCCGGCACCTTCTACGGCAAAGGTCACATCGTTTTCGGCATTCGGACACAAATTTCCATCTTTGTCCAGAATCTCAACCGTAATGAAACTCAAGTCTTTGCCATCTGCCTGAATGGTACTGCGGTCGGGGCTGAGACGAATCTGCGCAGGTTCGCCCGCTGTCCGGATTTCCTGCTCGGCCACAGTCTTTCCTTCCTTGCGGGAAACAGCCTTTACCGTACCCGGCTCATACTTCACGCGCCACATGACGTGGAAATCGTCTTTTCCCTTGCTGCGCACACCCTGCGACTTTCCATTCACGAAAAGCTCCACTTCGTCGGCATTGTTATAATATGCCCACAAATCGATGTCTTGTCCCTCCGTCCAATTCCAATGCGGGAAAAGATGCAACACCGCCTTATCCGGACGCCACTCGGACTGATACATGTAGTAGACATCCTTCGGGAAGCCGGCCAAGTCGATAATGCCAAAGTAAGAGCTGCGTGCCGGCCAACCGTAAGGAGTAGGCTCACCGATATAATCGAAGCCCGTCCAGACGTATTGTCCACTGATAAAGTCGTTGTTCTTCACATGACGCATAGTACCTTCGTGACGGTTGCCCCAAGGAACATGACAGTTGTCGTAGGAGGAGCAAGAGAACGAGGCATCATAGAAAGGCTTGTCCCAACGTTCGGGCCAGATGAACATCGAATCACTCGGCATCTGGTAGTAACCGCGTGTCATCAGGCCGGAAACACTTTCCGTCACGATGAACGGCTTGCCGGGGAAGTTCTCGGGAACACCTGCAAACCAGTCGTCATGGTAATTGAAGCCGATAATATCAAGCGCACCGGAACGGAACAAATGATTGTTCGGGTTCGGCTCGTTGCAGCCTGCCGTCACGGGGCGCGTGGCATCGAGCTTTCTCACCATATCTGCCAGTTTCTTTGTCAGCAGTGAGTTGACGGACATTTCTCCGTCCTTTGCCAGCATATCCGCACTGTGACCGAAGTTCAAGACCAGATTGGCCTCTTCCAGACTCAAGGTGTCGGCTTTGGCATCCGTCCACTGCTCCAGCACTTCGTTGCCGATGCTCCACATGAAGATGGAAGGATGATTGCGGTCACGCACGATAAGGTCAGTCAAATCGCGTTCGTGCCATTCGTTGAAATAGCGTGAATAGTCGTGGCGGGTCTTTTTCTTGCGCCACATGTCGAAAGTCTCGTCCATCACGATGAAGCCCATACGGTCGCAAAGGTCGAGCAGCTCCGGTGCAGGAGAGTTATGGGAACAACGGATTCCGTTGCAACCCATTTCTTTCAGAATCTCCAACTGGCGCTCGATGGCGCGCGTATTCACCGCAGCTCCCAGGCAACCCAGGTCATGATGCATGCAGACACCGTTTATCTTCACTTGTTCACCATTCAGGATAAATCCTTTTTGTGCATCGAAGCGGAAAGTACGGATGCCGGTAGGAGTATAGTAACGGTCGAGTACCTCGCCGGTCTCTTTATTCTTGAGGATGCTTTCTACCTTATACATATAAGGTGCATCAATACTCCAGAGATTAGGATTCTTCAATTCTATTTCCTGCTCCATTTCTGCCGGAGCGACAGGCATCAGCTGAGCTTCCGACACAGCCTCACCCACCACATGACCGTCGGCATCCACTAACCGGGATTGCAGGACGACATCAATCAGAGGAATAATTTCCGAATCGAACACAACATATGTACCGTCGGCCTGCTGCACGGAATCTTCCGTCTGCATCTCTACATCGTACTGCAAACTGGTACGTATCTTCAACCGGGCACTGTTCTTCGACACTTCTTCTGCCGTCACGTAGGTACCCCACTGTGCCACATGCACCGGATTCAGTTTCGTCAACCACACATTACGGTAGATACCGCAACCGGAATACCAACGTGAATTGGGTTGTTCGGCATTGTCCACTCTTACAGCAATCACATTCTTCTCCCCCCATTTGATATAAGGAGTCAAATCATAACTAAACGAGATGTATCCATAGGGGCGTGTTCCCAGTTCATGCCCATTAATATAAACGGTGGAGTTCATATAGACACCATCGAAATCTATGCGATAGCGCTTGCCCTCATCGACCTTATCGGCAATAAAAGTCTTACGATACCAACCTATACCACCAGGCAGAGCACCTCCCCCTGTTCCTGACGGATTGTCCCGACTGAACTCTCCTTCAACAGCCCAATCGTGGGGCAAGTTCAGTTTCCGCCAGTCTGCGTCATTATAATCCAGACGGGCTGCCGCCGTATCATCTCCCAAGCGAAAGGCCCAGTCGGCAGTAAAATCCAAGCTACGGTCATCGCCAGCTACCTCTTTAGGAGCATTGCAACCGGCCAATAGGGACAGCCCGATGGCCAAAGACAATATGATTTTATTCATGGTAATAAATATCTAAAAGATTATCGAGTGCCTACTCCTCTCTCACAGCTATTCAGAAGTGGGGAAGTGCCCGGCACCGAGGAACGACGAGATCGGTACCGGGAAGACTTCTCTCCCTGGCACCGTCGTCTATCATTCTGATTATAATTTTACGGTTTGTGCTTTTCCGTCATACTTCACCGTTGTGCCTTTCGCCTTCAAATCGAACGGTTGCGGCTGGTCTTTGCTTACCTTCACCACATTGAAAGTACGTTCCTTCAGCATACCGGGGAAGTCACCCGTACGGTCGCCGATAACCAGTGTACCCTCAGCATCGTTATAGGCAAACGGTATAGTGGCATATTGTCCCTTCTCGTAGTTATAGTTCACACCTTCATCCTCATAGAGCGTAAACGCGCCGTCCTTACCCGTATAAACATAGAGAGTGATTTCCGAAGCCGGTTTTTCATCACTGTATTGCATATCCGGACCATAAGGTACAATGGCACCTTCGCAAACGTAGAGCGGGATACGTTCATAAGGAGCATCCACTGTCAGCTTCTGGCCACCGTCCACATACTTGCCGGAGTAGAAGTCATACCAACCGCAGCTTGCCGGGAAATAAACCTCGCGGTTGCGTGCACCGTATTCGTAAACCGGAGCCACCATCAGGGCAGAACCGAACATGAACTGGTCACCTATATTGTTGACGTTTGCATCAGCTGTGAAGTCCATTACGAGCGGACGCATGATGGTATAATCATTGAAATAAGTCATACCTGCCAAAGAATAGATATACGGCATCATGTTGTAACGCAGCTTCGTATAATAAACGATGGAGTTGTAGCACGGATGTCCTGCCGGAGCGATATTCCAAACCTCACGGTACGGATACTGGCCGTGTGCACGGAACAACGGGCAGAAAGCGCCGAACTGATACCAACGGGTATTCAACTCTCTCCATTCCTTATAATCAGCATTTTCACGTCCAGTCTTGTTGAATTCCATCTGACCAGCCACATAACGGTTCTCTACACAGAATCCGCCGATGTCCATGGTCCAATAAGGGATACCGCTGACAGCAAAGTTCAAGCCGGCAGAGATTTGCGCTTTCATATCTTCCCAACGGGTAGCGATGTCACCACTCCAGGTGGCAGTAGAATAGCGTTGCAATCCTGCAAAGCCAGAACGTGTCAACAAGAAGACGCGCTTGTCCGGTTCCACGCCGCGCTGTCCGTCATAGATAGCTTCAGCATTCATCAGTGCGTATGCATTGAAGAACTTGGCAGAGGGGCCGAGTGCCGTCGGGCCGCAAAGGTCCTTGCGGTATTGCAAATCCGTACAGTCTCGTATATTCGGTTCGCTGGCATCCATCCACCAGGCGTCGATGCCGAGAGGATAGTAATGGTCTTGCATCTGCTTCCAGAAGAACTTACGTGCATCGGCATCGTATGCGTCATAGAAAGAGCCCAGATAGCCGGGACCTACCCAGTCTTTGATACTGTCTCTAATAGCCTGCTGGTACATCCAGCCTTTTTCATCAAATTCCTTGAAGTGATCGGTCGTAGCATAGAACTTGGGCCATACGGAAATCATCAGACGTCCGTTCATGGCATGGATGGAGTCGACCATTCCTTTCGGATCGGGGAAACGTTCGGGGTCGAACTCATGGCTTCCCCAAGAATCCTGCTCCCAGTGCAGCCAGTCGATTACGATATTGTCGATAGGAATCTGACGTTCACGGAATTCCTTCAAGGTGGAGAGAACCTCCTCACGCGTATTGTACTTCTCACGGCTCTGCCAGTAACCCATCGCCCATTTCGGCATAATCTGGGATTTACCTGTCAATGTACGGTAGCCGCTAATCACATCGTCCATATCATCACCATAAACGAAGTAGTAGTCTATTTCATTCTGCATTTCACCCCACCAAGAGAGTTTGTTCTGTTCTTCATCAGCCACCGGACTCAATACCCGCAGACCGCAGTAAGAAACACCGGCATCAGGCTTCCACTCTATCTTCAACGGAACGCGCTTGCCCGCTTCCAGATTGACAGCAAACTTATAACTGTTAGGATTCCAAGCCGTACGCCAACGTTCGGGAACCACCAATTCATTATCAATATATACTTTCATGTAGCCTGCATAGTAAAGGATGAAACGGAATAAGCCGCTTTCTGCCGGTTCTATTTCTCCCTCATAAACTACATCAGACCCTCCGAACGGGAAACCCGCAGGCAAATTAATCACCTTACTCAGATGTGCGGCACGGTCCAGATGTTCAAAATAAAGAGAATCCTCACGACGTACAAGGGTTTCCACATCTTTCTTGCCCGGAATATATGTACCGGTCAAAGCACCTTCCTTGCCCTCTTTATCATAAAGTTTGAAGACATCACCCAGTTGTGAGTAGTCGCGCGGGTCACCGAAACGGCAGAGCGAATAGCTGTCCCAAAGCACACCGTAGTTCTTATTAGACACGATAAAGGGTACAGACACCTTTGTATTATACTGGAACAGTTCCTCATTCTTACCTTTATAGTTGAACTCATCCGCCTGATGCTGGCCCAAGCCATAGAAAGCCTCATCATTGCCTGCCGACTGGAATACTTGACGTACTGTATATCCTTTCGTACCTTCCACTTCCACCGGAGTAAAGGTCCGCCCGTCAGAGTCTTCAGCCAGAATCTGCTTGCCGTCGGCATCCGTGAAGCGTACCTCACCCGTTGTCTTGGACACAATGGCACATAATTCCGATGTCTTGACAGTCACTTCATCGCCCTGCTCTTCGACCTTAAAGTCGGTCTTATTCTGTTGAGGGATCACAATGAGACTCTGCTCCTTTGAAAATTCCTTCTCAGGAGTAGCCGATACATGAATGAGCTTCTCACCCATTACTTCCAATCTTACTTTACGCACATCCGTCGGTTGCTGCTGCTTGACTTCCACAACAACACCGTTCTCGGTCTTTTGGAATCCGCCTCCGGAACATGCGGCGAGCATCCATCCGGCAAGCAAATAAACTGAAGTGTTTTTCAATTTCATATTACTGTTTTTAAAGTGAATTTTCTCCGATGTAAAAATAGAAAGTTTCCTTCAAAAACGGGTCTCCCCGATGTTGAAACAAAAGGGCGCTTTTGATTACCCTAAAAGACAATATGTTTCCGTAAGGGGTATCTTTTGTTATCTACCCTCTCTTTCCTGATAAACAGAGGGCAAAACACCGAATTCATCCTTGAAATATTTGCTGAAATACTTGGGGTTGTTAAAGCCCAACTGATACGCTATCTCCGATACATTTTGCTGACTCTCGCGCAGCATCTGCGCCGCTCTTTTCAGACGGATGACACGGATAAATTCAATAGGTGTCTTACCGGTTATCTGCAAGAGTTTCTTGTAAAGATGTACCCGGCTCATACCCAACCCCCGACTCAACTCTTCTACGGACAAGTCACACCGACCGATGTTCGCCTCCACATATTTGATGGCATTTTCCACCAGCTTTTCATCCAACGAAGTAATGGCTATTTCACTTGGTTCGGGGTCGATGAGCGACTTTGCCTTGCGCTTCTTGCTCAGGTCAATCAGCTTGCGCATACGCAGAATCAGGATTTCCACATTGAAAGGTTTCGTCACATAATCATCTGCACCGATGGTCAACCCCTCCACTTTATCTTCCACAGCCTGCCGTGCAGTGAGCAATATCATCGGAATGTCACTCGTGCGTTTATCGGTCTTCACCCAGCGACACAGTTCATTTCCATCCATCTCGGGCATCATTACGTCGCTGACAATAACATCCGGCATCAGTTCCGGTATTTTCTGCCAAGCTTCCCGGCCATTAGAAGCTGACTGTATACGGAAATACAAGCTCAGACTATCTTTCATGAAGGCAACCAAATCTTCATTATCATCCACAATCAGGGCCAACGGCTTCTCTTTTTCATCTTCATTATCCTCCTCCATATCGTCCGGCAAATCATCCGGAAGCGGTTCCTCTTCCATATCCGGCAAAAGTTCCTCATGCTCTTCCACCTCTTCTGCAAGCGGTGCAGGCTTGGAAGGACTTACATGCACATGTTTAACCGGAAGCTCAATCAGGAACACACTACCGGACCCCACATTGTCAACAACGCGCACCGTGCCCTCATGCAGCGTCACAAAGTCGCGTACCAGGCTCAAGCCAATACCGCTACCCGTTGACTGGTGTTCCGGTTCTTCCTGCTCCACCTGATAGAAACGTTCAAAAATTCGCTCCTTGTCTTCATCCCTAATGCCAACACCGGTATCCGATACCTTTATCAGCAATCTTCCGGACATCTCTTTCGACATTTCCAATGCCACATCCACACGTCCCCCGTCCGGGGTAAATTTGAAGGCATTGGATAGAAGATTCATCACAACTTTACCAATTTTATCCTCGTCGAATGACATATTCAGCGATTCCATGGCCGAAAAGAATGTCAGATGTACATGTTTCTTTTCAGAAAGCATCAGGAAAGAAGCACAGATGCTACGCACATACGCCACAATATCCCCCTCGGACAAAGTGAGATGCAATCCTGCCATCTCATTCTTACGGAAATCGAGCAACTGGTTGACCAAATTCAACAAACGCTGCGCATTGCGGTACATCAGTTGCAGCTTGCCATGCAGTTTTTCGTCCGTAATCTCCTTCATCATACTTTCCATCGGCGATATAATCAGCGTAAGCGGCGTACGCAACTCATGGCTGACATTCGTAAAAAAGCGGAATTTCATCTGGCTCAACTCCTCCCTCTTCTTCGCATCTTCCTCTATCTGGCGGATTCTGAACTTATTACGTTCCCTCCGTTGTACGGCATAAAGTGAAAAGGAAACAACTCCTACTATCAGAAGAGCATAAACGATATATGCCCACGGAGTCATCCAGAAAGGCGGAAGAATGACAATCTTGAGCGAAGCCTCTTCAGTGCCCGCATATCCGTCACTGTTTGTAGCCTTCACTTTTAAGATGTAAGTCCCCGGAGCCAGATTGGTATAGGTAACGCGATGCATATCGGACATACTCGTCAGCCAGTTCTCATTAAATCCTTCCAATTTATAGAAATACTGTGTCTTTTCGGGCAGCACGAAATTGTCCGACGCAAACAGCACCGTGAACACATTCTGCTTATAATCCAAGACAACTTCTTCTGTTTCATTCAAAGCTTCCTTCAAGATGACACGTCCTGCATACTCCTTGCCCACCTTCACGTCTTCATTGAACAACTGGAAACCGGTAAACATAACCTTGGGCAACGTACGGTTATACTTTATGTTGCCCGGCTGGAAGCGATTCAGCCCATACAGTCCTCCCACTACAATCTCGCCCGTATGCAGTCGTTTGAGGGAACGCTGGTTGAAGTCACAACTCTGCAACCCGTCCTTGTCATTATAGGTATAGCAACGGAACACGGGCTGCTCCGTCTTGCTGTCAACGGACAACACCACGTTTATCAGTTCTCCTCCGGTGCTGATCCATATACTTTTGTTTTCATCTTCCGTAATACCTAATATCAATAGTTTGGAGAAACCGGGCTTGATAGGCACTTCGTACAATTCATCCCGTTTGCTGTCATATACATTCAAGCCTTCACGCGTGGCTATCCATAGCAAACCGCGACTATCTTCGTAAACTTGATTGATATTTTGGTTGGAAAGTCTGGTCTTACCCGATTTTGTACCTGCAAAATTTGTAATCTCGCCGGTCCTCAGGTCCATGAAAGCCATCCCTGCCGAAGTACCGATAACCAGATTATTGTCACAGCTGATGCAGAGGGATGAGATATAGTCCGACACAAGGTTTGAATTACCTGTAGAATAGGTGGTAAATATCCCCGTCTGAGGATTCAGGTATTGCAATCCTCCCCCCAACGTACCGATCCAGATATTTTTGTCCGCATCTTCTGCCAATGCCCATACATTGTCGTAGACCAGTGAGTTACTGTCTCCCTTACGGGACCGGTAATGGATAAAGCGGTTCCCATCATAGCAATTCAGTCCGCCCCAGAAAGTACCTGCCCACACTCTGCCGCTACTGTCCCGAAGAAGGCAGACTATGACATCACTCGAGATAGAGTGGGGATCTGCCGTATGCGAAAAAACCATACGTTCATCTGTCACGCTATTCCAGCGCACCAGCCCGCGGTCGTTGGTTCCCAGCCATACGATGTCACCGCCTCCGTCCTCCACGCAATTGATGTCGCCTACATCGGCAATACCGAACTTGAAAATGCTTTCATTATAGAAAGAGATGCCTTTCTTGTAGGTTCCCACCCACATCGTACCGGCCTCATCTTCATAAAGAGCCGTTATTGTATTGTTGGACAGAGTACGCCCGTTATTAGGTTCATTCGCCAGACGGATTTTCCGTCCCGCCGGTTCTATCAATTCAACGCCATCCTGATCCCTGCCTACCCATATACATCCGTATTTATCCTGTGCCACTGCACGTACGGTATTGTAGGTGTCCGTTCGGGGAGAACGCTGTTCCCAAACCTTCTGAGAAAGGCTATAAATCCACATCCCCTCCACACTGAATATCCACGCCCGCCCACTATGGTCGACAAACAAATCAAAGGTAGCATTCTTTACTTCCCTGCAATCTTCGGCAATGTCCGGATTGGTCCACTTGATATTTTGCTTTTCCTCATCTATACAAGCCAAGATACCGTTACTCAGAACCAGCAGGATTCCTTCGCCGCATTCTTTCATGTCGGACACTTCGGCTTTCGCAAGCAGTTCATCCGCCCCCTTTACTGCTACGGCATTTTTCTGTTCCTCTCTATAGCTGTAAACACCTTTACCATTAATATAGATCCAGAAAGTCTTTTCCTTATCAATATAGATAAGCGAAGGATTTCCGGTCAGACCGATGTTCCACATCCAGGCTTCCACATTACGGTCAAAAACATCGGAAGCCGAGTTGTAAATGGCATACCCGCCTCCCGTACGTATCCACAAATTACCGGACGTATCTTCTTGTATATCCTCGACATAACTATCGGGAAGAGATTTCTCATCATCTTTCTGGCTGCGATAAATCTTTATATTGTAACCATCATAGCGGTTCAGCCCCGAAGCTGTACCAAACCACATGAATCCGTTTGAATCTTTATAAATAGCATTAACCTGATTATTGGAAAGTCCGTCTTTCACTTCCAAATGTTTAAACATGTAGTCGTGTGAAGCAGCAGAGAAACATACCATCCAAACCCACAAGAGCAGTAGTTGCAGTCTTTTCATACTATCAGAGCTAAGGGAAGTTATTTTTATTGCAAATGAAGTGAAAAACGAACAGAAAAGCAAGAAAAGGCAAGGATTTTTAAAGAAGGAGAAGCATATCCCTCGCGGACATACTTCTCCGTAACCAATCAAAAAAACTATATCAACAATCCTTGTAACCTATAAAACCTATTTGTATGATACTTTTAAAAACTGTCTTTTATTCTATCCACCACTCAATCAATAAGGGTATTGACCGGCTGCGGCTCCCTTCATGATGCCCTCAATGGCATAAGCCTCCTTCGCCGTACCCGTACCACGGTTCATGTCACCGCCGGTTTCCCAATAAAAGGGGACACAACCGTGGTTTTTCGCCTCTCGGGTGACTACCTCATTCCAATAGGAGCGGCTCTTGTTATGCATCTCCTGGTCAATATCAGGATAGGCAAGTTCAGAAGTCCCCTCTATCTTGTCTTCTTTTGCCCACTTCATGGCACTATACTCGCCTACAATCACAGGAATTCCCTTATCTGCATAGGCCGTTTTCATCTTCTGGAATTGCTGCTTCACATAATCTTCTTCGTAACCGGTGGCATTATGAATGGAACCGGATACATGATTATCCTTACCCCAATAAAGGAATACATTGCTCCAGGTTTCGTCATGGTTCATCATGGTGAACTGATAGGGATCATAGAAGTGAACTTCCACCATCAGACGGTCGGGTACCTCATCCTTGGGCATCGTGTAGTCATTCACCGTCTTGTCAATATTGGTATAAGGACCTTGCACAATCAGACAACGGCTCGCATTATTTCCTCCGGTGGCACGCACGGCATCAATGAAGGTCTGTTCGTATTTCAAGATGACATCTATGGCCGATGTGCCAACGTTCCCCTGGTCTTGCTGTCCGGGTTCGTTACATCCGGCAAAGAGCAGGTGTTCGTCATAAGCATTCAGTTTATTGGCAATCTGTGTCCAGATAGCTTTCTGCTTGGCATCTACTTCGCTGCTGTAACCATGGGTGATACTCTCTTCAAGCCAACCGCCATCCCAATGGATATTGACAATGGCATACATATCATTGGCTACACAGTAGCCCACCACTTCGCTCACCCGGTCGAGCCATGCAGCATCTATCTCATAGGTCGATGGATTCACAATGTAGTAATCCCACGCGCAAGGGATGCGCACCGCATTAAATCCCAATGCCTTCAGCCCTTTGATATATGCCTCACTCACTTTAGGATTTCCCCATAACGTTTCGCTCGCTATCTTGTTCTTGTTATCACAAGCTTCCAGCGTGTTGCCGATATTGATACCTGCATACATCTTGGCGGCAAGTGTCCTGGCATCGCTTTCCATATTGCCGGTTTCGCCCGCACCCTGCTTTACGGCCACAGTCTCCGTCAGGCTACCCAAAGTAAAAGAGATATGGCCTTCGCGCGCTCCCAAAGGATTGGGAGAGACGGTAAACTTGAAAATCTTGTCTTCCATGGCACGGGTATTGACCGCCTTTATCCAAGAAACATCGGAAACGGCTTGTACGTCACCATTGGTTTCCACCACCACAGAAACATCTCCTCCCGCAGCTGGCAGGTCGAAAGAGGTAGAGTTGGATATGATTAATCCGTCCGCAGCCGTTTGTTTCACTGTGAAGCTCCCTACTTCGCTGCCTCCGGCTTTCACCGTTACCTTGGCTTCACGGTCACTCGTGTCCGTATTGGCTTCTGCCATAACGGTATACTTCAAAATACTACTCGAAGCAGAACTTTCGGCAGTAACCTTACACCACTCCGGTGCACTGCTGGTAACTTCCAATGCAACGTTCGACTTGATGTTCAGCGTACTTGTTCCTCCGGTCTTGGAGAAAGTCATTCCATCCGTCAGAATGTTCGCGGGAATCGTTATTTCTGGAGTCACAGTATCATCATTGCCGGAACATGCGGCAACGAAAGAAGAGAAAAGCAGTGCCGACAGCACCAGGCAAATTTGGAATTTTTCAATGATATTCTTCATCATGTCTTTACGTATTAAAAATAATGGTTAAATCAGTGAGAGCAAAAGTAGCGGAAAAGGCGGAAAACACACCGATGCCATGTTATCTGCAACGGTATCATTTGTTTCCGAATAGGGCTCAAAAGTTATCATTGAATGACATCAGACACATCCGGCTTGCTTGAACCGAAAGAATACTTTATTTTTGTGTATAAACACTTCCTTCAACTACCCTGATTCATATATCTGATAAACTATTTAAAATACAATGCATTTATGAGAAAGATGATGTTACTTTTAGGACTGGCGCTCAGCCTGTCCTGCTTTTCACAAAACCGGCAAGGTTATCAAAATCCCGTTATTCCCGGTTTCCATCCCGACCCGAGTATCTGCCGCGCAGGAGATGACTTTTATCTGGTCAACAGTAGTTTCCAATATTTCCCGGGCGTACCGTTGTTCCACAGCAAAGACCTCATCAACTGGGAACAAATCGGACACTGCCTGACGCGCCCCTCACAACTGCCGCTTCACGACGCCGGCCCATGGGGAGGAATCTATGCACCTACCATCCGCTACAACAGCGGTACATTCTACATGATTACCACCAACGTGTCCGACAAAGGCAACTTCCTTGTACACACTACCGACCCGCGTGGCGAATGGTCAGAACCCGTATGGCTCAAGCAAGGCGGTATAGACCCGTCCCTCTATTTTGAAGACGGCAAGTGTTACCTCGTCAGCAATCCGGGCGTAGGTATCTATCTGTGCGAAATCAACCCCAAAACCGGCGAACAACTCAACGAGTCCAAACGCATCTGGAACGGCACGGGCGGACGGCACCCTGAAGGGCCGCATATTTACAAGAAAGACGGATGGTATTATCTGCTGATTTCCGAAGGCGGCACGGAATACGGCCACAAAGTGACAATAGCCCGTAGCCGCGATATAGACGGCCCGTACGAAGAGAACCCCGCCAATCCCATCCTGACCCACATCAACAAGAATGCACAAAACAGCCCGATACAAGGAACCGGCCATGCCGACCTGATACAAGCCCCTGACGGTTCGTGGTGGATGGTGTGTCTCGCTTTCCGTCCGCAAAGCGGCAACCATCACCTGCTGGGACGCGAAACGTTCCTTGCTCCCGTGCGCTGGGACAAGAATGCCTGGCCGGTAGTAAACGGAGATGGCACAATAGCCCTGCAAATGGATGTGCCAACCCTACCGCAATATCCTCTTGCCCCCAAGCCTGCACGCACCGATTTCAAAAACGGCAAATTAGGTCCCGAATGGGTTCATATCAGAAACTATCATCCGGAAAACTATACCTTTGCTTCCGGTAACCTCCGTCTGAAAGCAACCCCCGTAAACCTGAACAACGGGAAAGGCAGTCCTACTTTTGCCGGCCGCCGGCAAGAACATATCGACTTCACAGCCACCACTTCCATGCAACTGAAAAAAGCCGCCAGTGGCGACGAAGCCGGCCTGACGGTCTACATGTTCGAATCGTCCCATTACGATTTATTAGTCAAGCAATTGGCAGACGGGAAACAAGCTGTAGTATTGCGCTACCAATTGAATGAATTGACCCATACGGAAAAGGAAGTTATTCTGCCCCAGGGGAAAGTACAACTCCGTGTAAAAGGCAGCAACGAAATCTATTCGTTCGAGTATGCCACAAACGGAAAGGACTTCAAAGAACTGGGCCGAATGAATACGCGCTATATCAGTACAGAAACTGCCGGTGGCTTTACGGGAATCATGCTGGGATTGTATGCCGTCTCCGGTTCTCAAACCTCAAAAGCATATGCAGACTTTGAATACTTTGATTACGAAGGAAAATAGCAGCCAATCTTAGAGAAAGCCCCTGCTTTTCTCCGCTTCCGCCCTTTTGTCTGTCCGGTTCAGTACAAAGATTCATGAACGGCCCACTTAGGTGAACAAGTTTGTTCACCTAAGTGGGCTGATTTGTTCACTACTATGAACAAGGCGGACCACTTTAGTGGAGATACCATAAAATCACTATGTTTATCGCAATAAGTACCCATCCCGTCCGAACAAAGTACAAGGCAAAGAGCTATCAAAGCGCCGCCTTACGGACCACCTCCTTTATTTTATTCTCTCTATGGTTCTTCAATCTATATCAGAACGATGCACACCGGTGAGGGCAAAACAAAAAATCCGGCATGGCCTGCATCCCGGATTTCCTATCTAACCAGTATATTTCCGTCTATCCCTCTTACCATTCAGGAACAGAGAAAAGAGTGTGGAACGTGAACTTCACTTCCATAGAACTGCTGAAACCAAGTTCCTTGATAACATCACCATCAGGAGTACCGAAAGCGCACCCTTTATCCTTTGTTGTCCCATAGCAATTCCAAAGTTCCAGACGATACTTCGGGGATTCATTGGCATCGAGCACTTTGGATGCATCAAATGTCACTTCCTTGCCATCCAGATAGAGGTTGTCAAGTGTGGCATGTAAACCGGGGAAATACTTGTAAATGTCAGCCACTTCAACGAAGGTCATGATGGAA
Organism: Bacteroides sp. AR20; assembly: GCF_964250605.1. Lineage (NCBI taxonomy): Bacteria > Pseudomonadati > Bacteroidota > Bacteroidia > Bacteroidales > Bacteroidaceae > Bacteroides > Bacteroides sp. AR20. The sequence continues at coordinate 43,319 of NZ_CAXUGK010000008.1, forward strand.
CCTGCCGCATAGTCGGCAGATTCGTACTTAATGTCGAACTGAGAAGCCACAAGGCTGTACTGGAAGTTCTCGTATTTCACCTCGAACGTAGCTCCTGCGTTATATCCCCATGCACTTCCCCAATCCGGATTGACAGTAACCAGATTGGGCGTATAAATACCTGCACCGGTACCGTCGGTAATGACGGTGCAGACAATCTCAAGCTTCTCCTTGAAATGGATGGCAGGCTCGGTACCTTGATTTTCTACATTGCTGAACGGACTGAGAGGAACAGCATTGCCTACAGAACCCGCCCCATAAGCATTGAACAACTGAACACGGTACTTGCCGTTTCCTTCAATGTCGCCATAATAGAAGCGGTTGGCATCAAACCGGATGGAAGTACCGTCCAGCTTGATGTCGTCAATGCGTACAAACGAATTGGGATAGCGCTTCGCCATACCGGCAAAGTCAAGCGTAAACACCATAGCATCGGTACAAGTTCCCTCGAAAACAAACGTGTGCTGTCCAGCCAAGTCTTCGGGTGAAATGGCTACAAGCAGTGCATCCCAACTTCCTGCCCATGATGAATCGGCGATATTGAGCAATACAGGAACCTGCGCATCGGCATCGGCCTTGGCCTGGCTGTAATAGTTCAACGAATAGCCATAGTCGCCATCGGGCAGGGCAATCTGCAGGCCGTCGGCAGTCAACGACAGAATGTTCAGCTTACCACTCTTCGTGCCAATCCAAGTATTGGCACAAAGCACATCTATGTCGATGTCAATCACTTTATTCGCCTCGTCAATCGTAAACTTACCGGTTTCATCGGTCACGGTACCGTCTTCGGCAATACGATGAATATTCACCGTACCGTCCTCCTTGAGCTCCATATAACCATAGTCCTTTCCGTAAGTATAACCTATCCAGCCATTATCCGTACCCATCTCCCAATGAATCTGCTGTTCAATGTTGGGTTGTCCGTTGGAAACCGTACTCCAGTTGTCCGTAACACCCCACTGCGTGAAAGGTCCTTCAAACGCGTGCTGCTTACCGTCCTGGCCATTGTCAAGATACCACTTCTGATAGAGCAGAGCCTTGTTGAACGGTACGTTCTTGGCTGTGGAAACAGCGCGTACAGCCATACCTTGATAAACTGCGGCAGTGATACGGTGATTGACAGAAGCTGCAAACTGGTAACCTACCGCAAATTCTGTATTGGAAGAGTTGACAGTACCGGTGAGGTAATATCCTTCAGTACCCAGCGCTGTCACATCGTTTGCCACACGCGTACCGGCTGCAGGCAGGAAGATGGAATTACCATTAGGACCGGTGAACTTGAAACCTGTCACTCCATTCTGCTCAGTCCACTCTTTCTGGCACAACGTGAAGAGTTCCTCGAAATCATCGGCAGTAGGCAGTGTGGCACGCCCTTGAAATGCACGGAAAGCCAAGTCGGAAGCCGTTTTATAAGTATCGGCCGAAGCATAGTCGGCAGGGTCGATGCTATTGTTGCATCCGGTCAGGTCACCGAATCCGAAAAGGCCACCCAGTCCAGTCTCGCTCTTGGCACCCACATTGAAGCGAGCCCACTTCACGGAGAGTCCCAGGTCGACAAGGTCATTGTCGAGATCGAAGTCATAGGCAGGAGTAGTGAAGCTCTTCACCTCACCATACACAATGCCGCTACCCAGATTGAGGTAAGCCGCATAATAGTATTGCGTTTCGGGCACCAACCCTTCATGGACGAATGAATAGCTGTCCTTAAGTTCCTCACTCTTCACTATAAGGCCTGCACGAACCGCTTCTACATCGGATGAAGTAGAGATAACAACACCACAAGTAGCATCGGCCGTAGCATCGGTCAATGTCCCACCCAATACAGCCGAGGCGAAGTCGACAGATGCGGCATCGGCAGTAGCCACCTTGGCATCGGTGGTGAGCAAGCTTTTCACCTCACCTTTGTAATACACCTTACCCTGCAAGCATACATAAGCCTGATAATAGAGCGTAGAGTTATTGTTCAACCCGTTCAACTGAGCACTGAAGGCGCTGCCGTCATAAGCAGCCTGCACGTCCTCGGGCAGGTTGTCTTGCGCAAAACCATAGAAGAAGCCGGTCTTATAGCTTCCGGCATCCATGCCATCCAACCCGGAGAGCGTGGCATGGAGTGTAGCGGTAGTGGCGGTCACATCGGACGACCCCGTCACCACCGACGATTCGTTCAGAATCGGGGTGGTGTGGATAGTATAGTCGTCATCTTCACTGCACGAAGCCAGCGAAAGACCCAGTACAAATGAAAGTATTCCTAAATATATCTTTGTCTTCATATATACTAAATTCATTTAAGTGGTTATTCAATGGTCATCGAAATTATCTCAACCTTCACATCCGGCTGTCCGTCTTCGGTGGCAGCCACAGTAGCAAGTCCCTTATTCTGGATACCGATACAGATACAACTGCTTCCTTCGTAAGTCACAGTGGCACCGGTGGTATTGGTCACGGACACAGTCTGTACAGCTCCTTCGGCAGTATCAAAGGCCACGGCATGAGCCAGGTTGTAGCAGTCATCTTCCCAAGCATTTCCGATGTTATTGTCCATAATCACGGTCTTAGGAGTCGCGCCCTCGTTCCAAGTGATTCCACTCAGCACTTTGTACTGTATCTTCAGCGTCTGGTTCTTTTTCAACTTCACCTTCGTGATGTCGATCGGCCATCCCGCGTCACCACCGCCCCAAGGATTGTAGAACTGCAAGCGCAAACGATCGGGATTTCCGTCACCGAAAAGAATTTGTACCTTGCTGTTGTCTACCTTGATTTCAGTAGGCCCGGTAGGTCCGGTAGCGATAGGTTTGTAGTTGAGGTTGGCACAAAGATAAGAATCCACGGCTCCCTTGTCATTGGTCGTTGCAGGCACACCCATCTGGAAAGAGCTGGTGACATCGCAAGCCATTACGGTAAACTCGCTTCCCTTCACTTCCACCGTGCGCTTATCACCGGTAGCGGTGAGGACGGTTATCTCAACCGGATTGCCGTCGGCATCCATAAATTTCAATTTGCCGTCTTCAATGGCAAGCTTACCGGCATTGGTACCGTCATCCCATTTGTAGCCATCGGCCGTGCTGCTCAATACCAGCTCATAGTCGGCAATGGAAGCATCGGCCACAGGTGCCCATGAAGAACCGTACTGTCCCTTCACTACGCTTTCCCAAGCAGCAGAGCCACCATTCCACCATGTCCAGTCATAAGGTTCTTCATCATTGATGAGGAAGCGTGCCTCATTGCCCACATAGGTGACACCGTTGATTTCAGTAGTGAACAGTTTGGTTGCCAAATCTTCAATGGCAGGCTGTTGTACTTCGGCAGGCTGAAGCAAACCCGGATCTTCAGTCGGTATGATACTGGGGTCATTATAAGCCTCTTCGGAAATGAAGTTCCACACCAGCCACCACCGACCTTCGCTATTGGTACGCATCGTAGCTACCTGCAGCAGATAAGGAGTACATTCTATAATCTTGATGTCGTTGGTATAGTTGGAACAGACATCATCAAAACCCTCGTTATGCAATGAATAGGTACCGCCATAGAAAGATATGACAGGGCGTTTCGGGTCAGACACATTCAAGTTGAAAGTTCCGGTGGCATCCGTCGTGCCCGAAGCAGCCACCCGATGAAGTTCCACCGTACAGCCTTTCACAGCATCCAGGCCGAAAGTGATGTACGACTGGAAATAGGGGTCGTCTGCCGGAATGAGCCACGATTGGATACCCGGATCCCAGTTGGGAGCCCAATTGGCGCTACCAATCATAAGGTCGGTAATATTGCTTCCATCATTTTTCACATCAGTGTGGCTCATGTACATCACCGGTCCCGAACAACGGCCAATACCAAAGTTCTTGTCAATGGGAACCCACTTACGGCTCTTGCCCACTCCACCTGCAAGGTTAGCCCAGATAGGGTCTTCGAGCATGGCAAAGTTATTGGTCTCTACCTTGAAGGTATATGGTTCGCCATATACCGGACCTGCCGGTGTGGAAGCGCCGAAAGTCACGCTATATTCTCCGGCAAAAGGAAGTGCCAAGTCAAGAGTGGTCTTTTGAGAAGGACCGCTTGGAGTGACCCACAAGGGAGTGGCTCCCTTGATGAGCGAAGTCAGATGAATCGTATTAGGATCATTGGCATCAGGGGTCACCGTATAGGCGATACCTTCCACCAAATCATCGGAAACATAGGTTTTTGCCCCCATCTCGTACTCTTCGGGCGAGCAAGCGGAAAATATCAAAGCCGCTCCTGCCAATATGGAAAAGAATGATTTAAGTCTCATATCTTATTGTTTTTATTTTTTATTTACTCTATTAATGGTACTCACCATCCGGGATTCTGCACAAGTACACTCTGTGAAAGGTTAATTTGATTATAAGGAATCTGGCTCAAGCCTTTGGTGGCTTTCACACGGTCGACCCGTATGGTTATTGCATCATCAGCGCCTCCACTCTTCACCTTGACACCATTCAAGGCGAGCTTCTCGGCTGCCACGTCTATACCTTGACGCAGGAGATCCCAATAATTAATGCTTTCAAAAGCAAATTCAAGACGACGTTCTTCCATAATAGCTTGTTGAGACACACTCTTAGCTTGATAGTTGGCCGATACTGTTCCGTTGTCATCAACCTGATAAGCACGCTTACGCACTTGGTCGAAATAAGTTTGCGCATTGGGGCTACCCAGTTCTGCGGCCATCAACAATACGTCGGCATAACGGATAAAAACGTAGTCTTGGCGGTTCTGTGTCTGGAAGTCACCGCTACCATCCTGCTTACCGGCATGGCTTCCATCGGCATAGCAAAGGGGAGCATACTTCTTCACAGCATAGCCGGTATATTCACGCCAGTCATTAAAACTGGTGGTAAAGTCGGCCGAACCGGTGATTCCTTCCCCTACCAAATCAATGATAGAAGCCGAACGGCGGAGGTCACCAGTGGGAAACGCTTCCACAAAATCAGGATTTACCGTCAATGCGCCCCATCCCTTGCAATAGGGAGCAGCATTAAGCTGGCGCATACCCAACATCACCTGCCAACGGTTGGAGTCATTATTCCCGTTATAATCCTGAGTAGCGGTAAATTTCAACGCAAGAATGGTTTCCTTGTTTCCATCACCGGCATATGTACCCTTCAAAGTTTCATAGTCTCCTTTTTCGGCCACTTTTGCAGAAGAAGCCGGCCATAAATTCTTGAATTGCGGTACCAAACCATATTCTCCTGAAGCGATTACGTCTTCTACAGCAGCCAAAGCTTCGGCACGAGTCACCTCTACAGGTTCTTCACCGTAATATCCGGTATAGAAAAGATAGGCACGTGCCAGCAAAGCCTCGGCGGCATATTTTGTAATATGTCCGTCGTTCTTGGTATAGTCGGCCTTGGGATAAGCGTCACCGGGAATATTCTCGATAGCATATTTTAAGTCAGTAAATATGGCACTGAACACCTCTTTGGCAGGTGAAGGAGCGCGATTTTCGTTTACCGGTTCCAGAAAGAGTGGGATATTCCCCCATAAACGAACCATATCCAGATAAAGCAATGCACGCAACGTACGACATTCGCCCATATAGATACCACGTTTGCTATCCGATTCATTCCATACAATCTGCTCTTCATGAGCTATCAGCTCGTTGCAACGATAGACGCCCGCATAATAATTTTTCCAGTCACCTTCGTATAGGTTGAGGTCAGCCGGCGATTGGGAGATGTCAAAACGGTCAATGGCCTGATAGCCACGTCCATCGGCATTTCCGGTAGCGCCAAAACACTCGGCACTCATCACCTCGGAAGCCATATAAAACCCTACCATCATGGCTGATGAAGTCTGGCGCCAACCATCATAACAACCTATCAGAGCACGATAAGCATCTTTTTCAGTCTTATAGAATGTACCGGTTGAAGATTCAGTCTTCGACGTAACATCGAGAAAACTGTCGGTACACGAAGCCAGTCCCAAACTCAGGAGCAGGACACTTGCCATAAATATATTTTTGTTTTTCTTCATATCAGTCTATATTTTAAAATTTCAAGTTAACACCAAACAATACGGTACGGGGACGGGGGTAATAACCTAAATCAACGCCCGATACCCAACCTTGTCCGTTATCTCCTTCGGGACCATAACCTATTTCCGGATCCATGCCGTCATATTTGGTAAATGTGAACGCATTCTGTACCTGAGCATAGATACGGCACTGGCTGATGACCTTACATCTCAGTAGCTTGGCAAAGTCGTAGCCCAAAGTAATGTTACTGATTCGCAGGTAATCACCATCCTGCACATAGAGGTCTGAGAACTGCCAGTTGAGATTCTGGTCTGTGACACGAGGTATGCGATTGCTGGTTCCCTCTCCTGTCCAACGTCCTAAAATTGCAGTAGTATAATTGGCTTGCTTGGAGGTATGGTTACGATAGCTCTGGACAATCTGCTGTCCGAAAGCACCGTTGGCCACTACAGAGAAATCAAGTCCTTTCCAGTTGAAACCGAGATTGAAGCCCATAGTGAAATCAGGAATACCGTTACCAAGATCGGTCTTGTCAAGCTCGTTCACCCGTCCGTCATGGTTGATGTCCACAAACTTCACGTCACCTGGTTGTACGTCAGCTTGCAGCACACCGTTACCAGCCTTAATCCAATCCTCTATTTCTTGATTGTTTTGGAATATGCCTGCTGTCTTGAAACCATAGAAATAACCGATAGGCTTACCATTCTCGGCACGATAGAATTCAGGAGTATTGTCATACAACTGGTTGGTAGAGCCATGAATGATACCATCGTCGTTAGGAATCTCTCCGACCTTATTCTTATTGTAGGCACCGTTGATACCGATATTGTAACTAAAGTCTTTGCCTATTTGGTCATTCCAAGTAAGATTGAGTTCCACACCGGTGTTTTTCACTCCACCGCCATTAATATAAGGAGCACCTGCTCCGGCAGTAGCAAGAATAGGAGCCACCACGAGCCAGTCTTTAGTATCTTTAATGTAGAAATCGAAATTAACACCCAGGCGACTGTTGAGGAATCGGGCATCAAGACCGATATTGGTCTGCTGTGAAGTCTCCCACTTGATGTCAGCATTAGCCAGACGACTAGGGTAAGCTCCCCAGTTGGTTCCGAGCTGTGCCGCAGCATCCGAGTCGCCGTAACCGCTGCCGAAAAGATAGTGTGTATTGGTACTCTTGATAGGAGCCAGATATTGGAATGCGTCAATGTTGGCATTACCCACTTGTCCCCAGCTGGCACGTATTTTCAGGAAGTCGAGCCAGTTTTGCGTACTTTCCATGAATTTTTCGTTAGTAATGGTCCATCCTGCCGATACCGAAGGGAAGTAACCAAAACGGTTGCCTTTGGCAAAGTTGCTCGAACCGTCTGCACGCAAAGTAGCATTGACCATATAAGTTTCTTTCCAGTTCCAACCCAATCGGCCGAAATAGGACACCTTGCGGCTCTCGGTATGCGGATTGCCACTGACACCCAAGCCGTTGGTCGAATCGGAGGCCGTTCCGTTGCCCACAAAAGCATGCTCCCAATCATCAAAACCTTCTTTCAACATACCATTTTTAGCTTCGATATAAGTGCCCTCGTAACGATAGGCTTCCATACCCAGCAAGGCGTTGAACGAATGTTCTCCCATAGTCCAGTCATAAGAAGCCGTATTGGTCCATGTCATACCCAAAGAGTGATTGGCATTTTGAGATACGGTAGTACGTTCTTCATTATATATATATTGGCTGAACTTGTAGAGAGGCTTGAAACTACGGTATTCGCTGGAACCATAAACCACACCGAATACAGACTTTATCTTCAAATTCTTGACAGGCTGCAATTCAGCATAAACATTACCGGAAAAAGTAGCCGTTTTGTTCTCATTGTTGCTGTCGGTCATCATTAAACCATAAGGGTTTCCATCACCTTTATTCCAGTCACTGGTACTGGTGTCATTGTAAGGCGAATCATAAAGATTATTATCGCTATAGACAGGAGCGATAGGCGATGTTCCGAATGCACCGCGTAAGGTATTATTATATTGGTTGCCTACACTGATACCGTTATTCATCTTATATACAAAACTCACCTGCTCGCCCACTTTCAAAATATCCTTGAAAAGTTTGTGCTCGCTGTTCACACGGAAATTGTAACGCGAATAGTTAGACACATCCGAACCGCCGACAATACCTTCCTGACTCATATATCCTAACGAAAGGGCATAAGTGGAAGTTGCGTTTCCACCAGTGACACCCAGCGTATAGCTCTCCGTTGTGGCATTATCTTTGAACATAGTATCTACCCAATCCGTATCATACACATTGCCATTGGCATCGTAAATAGACTGGTATTGGCTCCAATCGTAAGCCGAAAGTCCGCTATTCAAAGCCTGCTCATCCATAATGGCCATATACTCTTTTGCATTCAGCATATTAGCCTTACGAGCTACATTCTGTATTCCATAATAAGCATCGAAACTAATCTGCGCTTTACCTTCGCGCCCTTGCTTGGTAGTAATAAGCACTACACCATTAGCACCGGCCGAACCGTAGATAGCCGCACTAGCCGCATCTTTCAGTACATCTATACTTTCAATATCGGCAGGATTCAAAGTAGAAATATCACCACCCACACCATCAATCAGATAAAGAGGAGCACTATTTCCCACGGTACCAAGACCACGGATACTCACTTTCATGTCAGCACCCGGTTGACCGGAAGTCGAAGCAATACTTACACCCGGTGTCTGTCCCTGCATAGCCTGCAAGGGATTGGTTGTATTCATCTTGGCTATTTCGTCACCCTTCACCTGAACAGTGGCACCCGTCACCAATTTCTTCTTCTGGACACCATAGCCCACTACAACCACTTCATCCAACATTTCCGTGTCCTCCTTCAGCACCACATTGATGACGGAAGAAGTACCTACCTTGATTTCCTGTGATTGATAACCGATGTAAGAAAACACCAGTGTCTGTCCTTGTTGGGCACTTACCGAATACCGGCCATCAATGTCGGTAATTCCACCCGTAGCGGTTTCTCTCACCTGCACGCTGACACCTATCAACGGCTCACTATCCGTAGCCGATGTCACAACACCCGAAATGGTCTTGTTTTGAGAAGGATTAGCCTGCAGGCTACTGATTGCAGGTACAAGAAACAAAAGTACCAATGCAACACGGCATAAACGCAGATTTATGCACTTTTCCAAGAATGTTTTTCTCATTGTACATTATTTAATGGTTAATATCAAAGATTCATTGTGTTCTTCAATTAATACCAAAGAACTCGGATGCAAATGTATGGAGGAACAAGAAAAGAATGTCGAGAAATTGTTACGAAGAGTATATGATTTCGTTAATCAAGGCTTCTAAAATGTTACTAAAAAAGGTATAATTTGTTTTCCGTCCCTTCTCTAAGCCTTTTGAAGAGGGGCTATTCTTCCCATTCCCCTCAATACCGGAATTGGTTTCACCTCACTTTTCCATCCCCAATATACTTTCTCCGGAGTACAAAGAACCATTTCTTTCTAAAAACGTTCTCAAGGAAGAACAACCTAAAGCTTAACAGATAATGAAAAAATTAGTAGTATTTGCAGTACTTGCCGCAATCGTGGCAAGCTGCGCCGATGACAATCCGCCCCAGATAGAAAAAAGCAGTGAGTTGGTATCACCACGACTTTTGATGGACGTGTCCACAGAAAGCGGACAAAGCCCGCTGACCGGCATACTGACCATCATGCCCTGCAAGGCGGGCACCTCTATTTATTATGGAAACTACATAAACCGGAAGCTGACACCTTTTTACGGTTACTACCAAGTTAAAGACGGAGCTTTCTATAACGATGGCGTCAATCGAGAGTTATCCTTACCCGCAGGTCTCTATAACATGATTTATTGGGGAACCCCTAAATACGAGGAGCCGATTTATGCACATCCTCTCATGAGGGACCCGGTCTACATCTTAGGCGAAGACATGTCCCGGCAACACTTCTCCCTATTCAAAATGGAAGCGGACACAACCTATTATCCGGTATTCGACCTGGTACACGCCGTCCAGCCTGCCAACATTGGAAGTGAGGACCTGAAAGCATCCCTCAAACGGGTAGTGACCGGACTGAAAGTAATCATCAAGGACAAGAACAACGGCATCCTCAGTTCGAGCATCGACAGCATGGTGGTGCGCATCACCAATATTGCTGGAGAACTGAATTTCTACACCGCCGCTCCTCAAGGAAGCCCACGCACAGTAGCCTTCCCTCTGGTCCGTTCCGTCGACGGTACACAAATGAGCAACGCCACCGTCATGCTCTTCCCTTCTTTCGGGAAACCGGAATTCCAGATGAGCATCATACTGAAAAATGGAAACGTGAAAAGTTTCAAGCAAACATTGAACGGACCTTTGGAAGCAAACTCCAAACTGACCCTGACCCTCACTCTGGGAGACATCTTTTCCGAAGAATCATCCGGAGAATTCACCCTTGACAACTGGAACGAGGAAAGCCAGACAATCGATGTCCCTTCATTGGATTGAGCTTGCAGCATCAAGGAAAGATAGAACGGTGCGCGTCCATCTTATAAAAAGGCAACGTGAACCAGAAAGTGGAGCCCTTGCTCAACTGTGACTCCACCCCTATCTCTCCTTTCAGTTCCTTCACAATGTTTTGCGAAATGGCCAGTCCCAGTCCGGTACCTTGCTTAAAGGAATCCAGCTTCACAAAGCGGTTAAAAATCCCCTGCGCATTCTCAGATGATATCCCCGTCCCGGTATCGGTGACATAAAAACGGATATAGCTATTTTCGGGCATTCCGTAACCAATGGTAATGCTACCGGCAGCAGTAAACTTCAGCGCATTACTGATGAAGTTATTGAATACCTGAGTAATTCTGCGCTGATCGGTATACAGCAGCAAACCGGGCAATGGCGTAACCGTGACCAGACGCACGTCTTTATTGGTCAGCCTGATACTTGTAGCCTGCTCTATCTCGGACACCATTTTATTGATATCCACGTTAGCATAGACATACTCCAATGTACCGGCTTCTATCTTCGACAAATCCAGAATGTCATTGATGAGCTGCAACAGCAGTTCATTATTCCGCTCTATAATATCGAGATACTCCACCCGTTCTTCCTCAGACACTTCCGTGGCCAAAATACTCGAAAAACCAACTATTGCATTGAGCGGAGTACGTATCTCATGACTCATATTGGCCAGGAAAGCCGATTTTATCCGGTTGGACTCCTCAGCCTCCTCTTTGGCCAGACGTAGCTTGCGCTCCATGATTTTCAAATCAGTAATGTCCCAAGCAGTATAAACAATCCACTTGCGACCATCAGAAAGCTTTATAAAATTATTGTTCTGGAAGGTAAACCGCTCCTCGTTCTTCTTGGTAAAAAAACGTCGTATACCTTCTTGTGGAATCCCCGTCTTGACCAACTCTTCATCCTCCTTCCTAATTAAAGCCGCAGCCTCTGGCATTGTTTCAAAATCCGTCTTGCCTATAGCCTCTCTGGCCGAACATTCAAAGAGTTCCTCTGCCTTTTTATTCCAAAAAGTATAGCGCATCCCATCATTCACATCCTTCACTTTTGCCGCAATGGGAAGATTATCAAGAATGCCTTCCAACAGTTGCAGATACCTCTCCCGGTCCCTTTCCCTCAATTTCTTCATCCGCCTCTGCATGAAGAAAAAGAAGAGGCACAGCACCAATGTACCTAAAAGAATGGAAATATAGACCATCTCTCTTTGAACAAACCCGTCGGGAATATCAAGCCTTTCCTGCAAGGTGAAAGCAGTATCGAAAAGTTCGGGGCTTTCAGCCATTTTGTCAGCCAATGCCGGATGAACAAAGATTATACAAAAAGAGAAGAATATCGTCAGTAACCGAATACTTCCGAGAGGTAAAAAAAAAGGAACATGTTTTGTCATAATTGGCAAACATTTAATAATTAAATAGTTAGATAAGATTCCAGCTACTGCAAATTTAGAAAAAAATAAATGCGAAAACAGTATCTACGAAATAAATTTGCATTTTACACCCATTATTTTGTATTTAATGCCGAGAAGAGAATATTTTGAGAATAACCCAATACAAAAGGATGATACAGCACAATCAGCTAATGCCTATATGAGCTTATCAGGAAGGAATCGTCGCTTTTCAAAACATGAGATTAAAACCTTTTTTACGTCCAGTATTGTATTTCTCAATCTCTGACGCAAATGATTTTTTCAGCTGCGCTGCCATAAAGTCCAAGAAAGGCTGACTGTTCTCATCTTCTTGCGACTGCCGCAAAGAAAGAATATAGTCGCCCCTATCTTCTTTAAAGATTTTCGTCGGAAAAAGATGATGGCAGAACTGGATATAGTTCATCAACAAACGAGCCGTTCTCCCATTGCCATCTACCCACGGATGAACGGTTACCAAATTGAGATGAGCATTGAAACTCAATTCATATCGTTCCCGAAATGTTTCCATATTCTTTTGCTTTTCTCTCAATATAGAACAAAGTTCTTCTACTTTAGCGGGAACTTTAGGATAGCTCATATAAGAACACCCGCCCACCCCAGCAGTAACGCCGCACAAACGAAATTCACCTTTAGAAGAATCAAAAGAACCGCCCATTACATTATATACACTCCCAGTAGTACGCATTAGAGCAGCATTCAATTTTTGTAAGAAAACAGGCGTAATTTCCGCATTTTGTGCACTTTCTTCTTTGGCGAGTTCGTATGCCTTCTTCAAATCCTCATTCATCAGATGATAGACCAACGGCTTTCCTTTAGCTGTTACCCCCTCATCAAAAAGCAACTGGGTATCCAATTCGGTAAGTGTAGAGCCCTCAATAGCAGTAGAATGGGTAATAAGCGAATAGAGGTAGTACTTTTCATAGTCTACCGACTGACTGATACCAAGCCTCACAAATTCTTGATTCAGTACTTCTATCTCTTGCCAGATATCTGTTCCCATGAGCAAAGGGCATAAAAGATAAGTATAAAAAGAAAGCGGGAAAAGCATTAAAACTTTCCCCGCTTCTTTATTTCGTACCCAGACCCGGGGTCGAACCGGGATGGAAGTGAATCCACTGGTGTTTGAGACCAGCGCGTCTACCGATTCCGCCATCTGGGCATGTTTGACTTCTCAAATGCGGTGCAAAGATACAGCTTTTTTCTAAACCTGCAATACTTTTCCTAAAAAAAGGCGAAAAAAACGATAAAACCTGCTTGAATCATTCCTTGTTTGTAAAATATGCAGTACATTAGCAGAAACTTTTAAAATCAATAGCATGGTAACCAATAAGGATAATTTCTGTGTAATTATGGGCGGAGGAATCGGCAGCCGTTTCTGGCCATTCAGCCGCAAGACACTTCCAAAACAGTTTCTGGATTTCTTCGGTACAGGACGTTCCTTGCTGCAGCAAACCTTCGACCGCTTCAAGCAGGTAATCCCCATGGAAAATATACTTATCGTAACAAATGACTTGTATGCCGACCTTGTAAAAGAACAGCTTCCCGAACTTAAACCCGAACAGATTCTACTGGAGCCGACACGCAGGAATACAGCCCCCTGCATTGCGTGGGCTTCCTATCATATCCGCGCCTTGAATCCGAACGCCAATATAGTGGTAGCTCCTTCGGACCACTTAATCCTGAAGGAAGGCGAATTTCTGGCAGCTATCGAAAAAGGGCTGGACTTCGTTTCCCAATCGGACAATCTGCTGACACTCGGCATCAAGCCCAACCGTCCGGAAACCGGATATGGCTATATACAAATAGCCGAAGCCGCCGGTGATAATTTCTACAAGGTAAAAACCTTCACTGAAAAGCCCGAACTGGAACTGGCAAAAGTATTCGTGGAAAGTGGAGAATTCTATTGGAACTCTGGTCTGTTCATGTGGAACGTAAATACCATCATCAAGGCAAACGAAGCCCTGCTGCCCGAGCTGACTTCCAAACTGGCCCCCGGCAAAGATGTGTATGGAACAGTCCAAGAGAAACAATTCATTGATGAGAACTTCCCTGCTTGCCCCAATGTCTCCATAGACTTCGGCATCATGGAAAAGGCAGACAATGTATATGTGTCATTAGGCGATTTCGGCTGGTCTGATTTAGGAACCTGGGGGTCTTTGTATGATTTGTCTCCCAAAGATGAAGCAGGCAATGTAGCCTTAAAATGTAAATCCCTCATCTATAATAGCAAAGACAATATCGTGGTGCTGCCCGACAACAAACTTGCAGTTATCGACGGTTTGGAAGGTTATCTCATAGCCGAGTCGGACAATGTATTACTGATTTGCAAGAAAGATGAAGAACATACCATCCGCAAATATGTGAATGATGCCCAGATAAAACTGGGAGAGGAATACATTTAAATTAAAAATTAAAGGATAGGTGCCGAAGGCAAAAAAATAGCGGGAGCTGGATGAAGTCCAACTCCCGCTTCCGTTTATTTAGGGGAGGAAAATAAACCGATTAAAGCACTGCACGGATAGCTTCTGCCACAGCCTTGAATTCTTCGTCCGTCAGTTTCAGTTTGGGATTGGAGAAAAGCATATCTTTTTCGTTCTGCATAGGAATCAAATGTATGTGCGCATGAGGCACTTCCAGCCCCAATACCGCTTCTCCTACCTTTCTACACGGAAAGGCCTTGCCGATGGCAAGCGCCACTCTCTTGGCGAAAACATGCATCGCCGCCAAATCCTCATCGTTCAAATCGAAGATATAATCCACTTCCTGCTTGGGAATGACCAATGTATGACCTTTTACCAACGGATTGATGTCAAGGAACGCAAAGAATCTGTCATCCTCCGCCACCTTGTAGCAAGGTATTTCACCTGCGATAATTCTACTGAATATTGTTGCCATAGCTATAAATTATAAAATAAGGCAAGCCCGTATGCGGACCTGCCTTCCTTTAAAAGGATATGTTCACTACTTCCAGGTTAATCATGCCCTGCGGAACTTTAATTTCTGCGATGTCACCTACTTTCTTGCCAAGCAGACCTTGTGCAATCGGAGTATTGACGGAAATCTTTCCTTCCTTCAGATTGGCTTCACTTTCGGAAACGATAGTATAAACCATCTTCATGCCATTCTTCACGTTCTTAAGCTCTACCTTATTGAGAATCTGTACAGAATCGGTTTTCAACTTCGACTCATCAATAATCTTAGCGTCGGCAATGGTCAGCTTCAAGTTGTTAATTTTCATCTCAAGCATACCTTGAGCTTCCTTGGCAGCGTCATACTCTGCATTTTCCGACAAATCACCTTTGTCACGCGCTTCGGCAATGGCAGCCGATATTTTGGGACGTTCCACCGTCTCCAGGTGTTTCAATTCGGCCATCAATTTCTTGTAGCCGTCTTCTGACATATAAGCCATACTTTTTCCTCCTTAAATGTTATGTTAGTTTTTAATGGTACTATAAACAAAAAAGAATTCCAACATGGTCAGCATGCTGGAACCCTCTTTCCGATTTTCCTTTGCAAAGATAGCCTTTTATACAATGCGTGTCAAGCATAAAAGGCTGCTTTGTAACATATTTAAACGAAAACTTCTTATTTATAACATGTTACAGCAATGCTTTCACTGCCGCCTCCAGGTCTTTAATGCTCTCTCCACGGGCACTCAACTCATTGTTCTTGTTGACCAGGAACACAGAAGGCACATTCTTCACATTATAAGAAGCCGCTATAGACGAATAAATTCCATTGCCGTCGCGCACACAAATCCAAGGCAGATTGTCGGCAGTTGTTTTCCAATAGTGCTCGTCTGCATCCAGAGAAACCTGATAGATTTCCAATCCCTGGGCGGCATACTTGTCGTACAAGTCGCGCAACATATAATTATGTGTAGCAGAAACGGCACTCTGATAAACAGTGAAGTCCACAATAACAGCCTTGCCCTTCAGTTCGCTCAACTTACGTGTATTGCCCTTCATGTCACGCAGGTTAATGTCGATGATGCCGGTTTCGGAAATTGCCTCTTCGGGGATTTCCACCACCTTCTGCTGCGGAGTACGGGTATTCTTCATTCCCTTTATCACAATATTGTAGAGGTTCTTGGAGCGGTCGGCATCCGGATAATAATTGTTCAGGCTGGTTGCCACGGCTGCAAAACACTTAATGTCTTCCTTATTGTTCAGAGGGTCGAAAATCAAATAATTATTCAACTTCTGGAACAAGGCGAAATAGGCAGCAGCCGTATTGGGAGCGGCAAAAATATAGCTGATTTTCACTTCATCCTTATAGTTCTTCAATAAAGAGGCAAGACTGTCCGCAAAAACATCGGCACCTATCTTATGTGCCTGCACCGACTGCAGCAATGCATTCACATTATCCTGAAGCTTCATCAGCTTCAGCGTCAAGTCCTTTATCTTCGAGCTATTCGGAGAACCTTCCACTGTATAGGCAGTGGCGAAATCGGTATAAGGTGCCTTTACCAAAACCGTTTCCGTCGAATCTACCGAGAAATTAATAACCTTGTCGTCTACCCGCAGACGGTAAAATTCCGGAGACACCGGACGTACCTGCTTGAAGTGGAAAGAGCCATCCCCTTCCAGTTTTACAGAATCCAAAGGAACAATACCTTCCAATGCCGAGGCTTCCAAATAAAGCATCTTGCCGTCGGCACCAGACACTTCACCCTCTACTTTGAATTTCGGTTCGGAATTACATGCACCCAATGCTATTGCAGCAAGTGCCATAAAAAAGATTTTCTTCATATCGTATCTTCAGTTTTGTTTTGCAAACGTGCCTGCAAATATACTTCTTTTCAAGTTCAGTCAAAGCATTTTCCCTCGTTCTTCCATATAGAAAACTGCAAAAAACAACTAAATACAAACTTTTTATCTCATTCCCACCATTTTACATGAATAAATTATGTATCTTTGCACGAATTTTGAAAGAAAATTAGATATAAAACATTTTTTATGATTAACCCAATTGTTAAGACGATCGAGCTTCCTGATGGCAGAACCATCACGCTCGAAACGGGAAAGCTGGCAAAACAGGCAGACGGTTCTGTAATGCTTCGTATGGGCAACACCATGCTTTTAGCTACTGTTTGTGCCGCCAAGGACGCAGTTCCCGGAACAGATTTCATGCCATTACAGGTAGAGTACAAAGAAAAATTCTCCGCATTCGGACGTTTCCCCGGCGGTTTCACAAAGCGCGAAGGACGCGCTTCTGACTACGAAATCCTCACTTGCCGCCTCGTTGACCGTGCTCTCCGCCCCTTATTCCCTGATAATTTCCATGCAGAGGTATACGTAAACATCATTCTTTTCTCAGCAGACGGCGTAGATATGCCCGACGCTCTGGCCGGACTCGCAGCTTCTGCCGCACTTGCAGTTTCAGATATCCCCTTCAACGGACCTATTTCCGAAGTACGCGTAGCACGCATCAACGGACAATTCGTCATCAACCCTACCTTCGAACAACTAGAACAAGCCGATATGGACTTGATGGTGGGCGCCACTTATGAAAACATCATGATGGTGGAAGGCGAAATGGACGAGGTTTCCGAGCAGGACTTGCTGGAAGCGATGAAGGCCGCACACGAAGCCATTAAGATTCAGTGCAAGGCACAGATGGAACTGGCAGAAGAAGTAGGCTCTACCGTGAAACGCGAATATTGCCACGAAGTGAACGACGAAGAACTCCGTAAGGCCGTTCACGACGCTTGCTACGACAAGGCTTATGCCATTGCCGCTTCCGGAAACAAGAACAAGCACGAACGCATGGATGCTTTCGATGCCATCCGCGAAGAATTCAAGGCACAGTTCTCCGAAGAAGAACTGGAAGAAAAGGCAGCCCTCATCGACCGTTACTATCACGATGTGGAAAAAGAGGCGATGCGCCGTTCCATTCTGGACGAAGGCAAGCGCCTTGACGGACGTAAGACGACCGAAATCCGTCCTATCTGGTGTGAGACCAGCTACCTGCCCGGCCCTCACGGTTCCGCTATCTTTACACGTGGCGAAACACAGTCTTTGTCTACTGTGACTTTAGGCACCAAGTTGGACGAGAAGATTATCGACGACGTATTGGAACACGGAAAAGAACGTTTCCTTCTGCACTACAACTTCCCTCCGTTCTCTACGGGCGAAGCCAAGGCACAGCGCGGTGTAGGCCGTCGTGAAATCGGCCACGGCCATCTGGCATGGCGTGCATTGAAGGGTCAGATTCCTGCAAACTATCCGTATGTAGTACGCGTGGTATCCGATATCCTCGAATCAAACGGTTCTTCTTCCATGGCTACCGTATGTGCCGGAACTCTGGCATTGATGGATGCAGGTGTGAAAATCAAGAAACCGGTATCAGGTATCGCCATGGGATTGATTAAGAATGCAGGCGAAGACAAATATGCCGTATTGTCCGATATCCTCGGTGATGAGGACCACTTGGGCGACATGGACTTCAAGGTGACCGGAACAAAAGACGGTATCACCGCCACTCAGATGGACATCAAAGTGGACGGTCTGTCATACGAAATCCTCGAAAAGGCATTGCTGCAGGCTAAAGAAGGCCGCGAATATATCTTGGGCAAAATCACCGAGTGCATTGCCGAGCCTCGCGAAGACCTGAAACCTCACGCTCCGCGTATCGAGACAATGACCATTCCCAAGGAATTCATCGGTGCTGTCATCGGCCCTGGTGGAAAGATTATCCAAGGTATGCAGGAAGAAACCGGTGCTACCATTACTATTGAAGAAGTGGACAACATCGGTAGAATCGAAATCGCCGGTACCAACAAGAAGAGCATCGATGATGCTATGCGTATCATCAAAGGGATTGTAGCTGTCCCCGAAGTAGGCGAAGTCTACAAAGGCAAGGTACGCTCCATTATGCCTTACGGTGCATTCGTTGAATTCCTGCCGGGTAAGGACGGCTTGCTCCATATCTCCGAAATCGACTGGAAACGTCTGGAAACAGTAGAAGAAGCCGGTATCAAGGAAGGTGATGAAATTGACGTAAAACTTCTCGACATCGACCCGAAGACCGGAAAATTTAAGCTGTCACGCAAAGTATTGCTTCCGAGACCGGAAAGACAAGAAAGACCGGAAAAGAAATAAGAAATTTCTTATTCTTTAAGTATATAAAGCCTGGTGGAACCCCATCAGGCTTTCTTTTTGTCAATACTGCCAGAAATGGCTCTGAAAAAACAAGGCATAATGCTTGCATATTCCAAAAAGATTATGTTTTTTTGCTATGTAAAGCCTTATATTCCATAAAGAACCTCAATTAATGTCCGGTTTAAGGAGCCTACATACTATGAATCTTTTCTCACGCTTTTTCCAGGAAAACCAAGAAAAGTTTTTGGCTTTTGCTTATTCTTATCTCAGGGATAAAGCAGAAGCGGAAGACGTTGTGATGGAATCCATGATTGCCTTATGGGAAAACCGAGACCGCTGGGAAGAAAACAGTAACCTGCATGCCCTGCTGCTGACCATCATAAAGAACAAAGCCCTGCACGTACTCGAGCACAAGCAGGTGCGTCTGCGAGCGGAAGAAACCATCAGCAGCCACAACCTGCGCGAACTGGACTTACGCATCTCCACCTTGAAAGCCTGCGAACCGGACCAGATATTCAACACGGAAATACAGCATATCGTAAATAAGACCTTACAGGAAATGCCCGAGCAAAGCCGGAAGATATTCATGTTGAGCCGATACCAGAACCTGGCAAACAAGCAGATTGCCGATAGTCTGGACATATCACTTAAAACCGTAGAGGCACACATCACCAAAGTGCTGCGGATTCTCCGGCTGAGACTGAAAGATTATCTTGTTACCATACTCATAATATTAATATCCTAAAAAATGCTTCTACGGAATAGGGTTACCGCCCACTTTCCGGTTATATATACAAAAGGTAAAAAGAGCACGTTTTAGAAAAGAAATAAATTATTGACAATGAACCAAGAGCTATTATATAAATATTTCAAAGGTATTACTTCCGTTGAAGAAGAAAAGATGATACTCGACTGGATAGACGCCTCGGATGAAAACCGGGACATCTTCCTGAAAGAGCGCATGATATACGACATTTCCTTGTTCTCGGACAAGCAGGGAAACAATGAAAAGAAAACGGTGCACATCATGCCGATGCTCCGCTGGGCGGCCCGTATAGCCGCCGTCACCATTGTCGCCATTGCCGGTTATTTCATCACCTCCGACTTTTTATATAACAAGGAGGTGCAGTTGCAAACAGTCACTGTGCCTGCCGGACAACGGGCCCAAATTATCCTCGCCGATGGAACACGCGTATGGCTGAACTCCAAGTCCACCATGAAATATGCCGCCAACTTCGGACGCAACGAACGAAATGTGGAATTGGACGGAGAGGCCTACTTTGAAGTAGCCAAAAACAAGAATATCCCATTCTATGTACATACAGAAACGAACAAGGTAAAAGTTGTAGGAACGAGTTTCAACGTCTGTGCCTACAGTGGGAGCCATGAGTTCGGAACCACATTGGTGGAAGGTATCGTCGATATCTATCCGGCCAACAGCAGCCAGATAATCACCAGGTTGCAGAAAGACGAGGTATTTCTCAATGAAAACGGAAAATGTAGAAAGGCCGTCCTTCCTTCCTATGAATATCTACGCTGGAAAGAGGGACTATACTGTTTTGACGACGCTCCATTCAGCGGTATCCTCGGTAGACTGGAGAAATACTATAATGTAAAGATAACCGTTGCCAGTCCTCAACTGCTGAACTACGGCAGCTTTACCGGCAAGTTCAGAGAGCAGGACGGCATCGAACATATACTGCGGACCATCTCGAAAGACCATCCTTTCAAGTTCCGCATCAACGAAGAAAAGGATTCAATTGTTATATATGAGTAAGAAAAAAAGATCGGAAAGTACCCCCATACTTTCCGATCCGAAACAGTCAAAAATCGACCTTAATCAATTTATTAACTTAACACAGTGACAAAGATATGAGAAAAATTTTGTTGATGAGGCTTTTTTATCTAAAAAAATTAGATTTTAAGCAATTATTGCAAACCTATGAAAATCACATTATTCCTTCTCCTGCTTGTTATATTTCAGGTGTACAGCGGGAACTGCTACTCTCAGAATGCCAGGGTCAGCATTCAAAATGCCCGGCTGAGGGTAGGGCAAGTTCTCGAGCAAATTGAATCGCAAACAGAATACTTATTTGTATATAACAAACAGAACGTCGATGTACGCCGTACCGTCGACATCAATGCAAGCAACCAAACTGTTTCCGAAGTACTTGACCAAATGTTCAAAGGGACAGACATCAAGTATGTGATGGAAGGCAAAAACATCGTTTTAACCAAAAACAGCAGGAGTGCTGAGGATAAGACAAACACTCTGCAGGAAATGGCTATTGTAAGAGGAAAGGTGACGGACTCCAAAGGCGAACCGATTATCGGTGCCAACATTCTTGAAAAAGGGACCGCCAATGGTGTTATCACCAATACCGAAGGAGAATTTAGTATGAATATCCCTCCTTATGCCACTATTGTCGTATCCTACATCAGTTATGAGCCGCAAACCATTGCCCTGAACGGTAGAAATAATCTCCACATCCGGATGGAAGAAAAGAACCTCGCCCTGGAGCAAGTAGTGGTAACCGCCATGGGTATCCAGAAGAAAATGTCCTCATTGACCTATTCTACCCAACAGATAAGCAGCAATGAGCTGACCCGTGCCAAAGAGCCGAACATGATTAATACACTGGCAGGAAAGACGGCCGGAGTACAAATCAATAAAACCGCCAATTTAGGAGGTTCTGCCAAAGTCGTCATTCGCGGTGCACGCTCTGCATTTGCCAGCGGCAACAACCAGCCCTTGTACGTAATTGACGGTGTTCCTATGCTGAACAGCTCAACAGAATCCACCTCCACCGTAATCGGCGGTAACTACGATGGATTGAACCGTGATGCCGGTGACGGGATTTCCAACTTGAATCCGGACGACATAGAAAGCATCAACATCCTGAAAGGTTCTTCTGCCGCCGCGCTTTATGGTTCGCAGGCAGCTAATGGCGTCATTCTGATCACCACTAAAAAGGGAAAGGCCGGACTGCAGCGCGTTACATTCTCCTCCAACCTGACCGTAAGTCACGCCATCAGTACCCCCGAATTCCAAAATACATACGGCCGGAACGAAGATGGCGGTACGGCAAGCTGGGGTACAAAAGGCAATGTAACGGACTATGACAACATAGGCGAGTTCTTCAGCAATGGCATCACCACTTTCAATTCGCTGGCTATCACTACCGGAAATGAAAAGGTACAAACTTATTTCTCATACGCCAACACCACGGCTAAAGGAATTGTGGACAATAACAAACTACAGAAGAATAACCTGAACCTACACGAAACGGCCAGCCTCTTCAACAACAAGCTGAAACTGGACGGCATTGCAACACTAATGACCCAAACCGTCAAGAACTCCCCTGCTACCGGCGGCTATTATCTGAATCCGCTGGTCAGCTTGTACAGTTTCCCACGTGGCGTAGACATGAGCACTTACAGAGAAAACTTTGAAACGTGGAATGCCGACCGCAATATGATGACACAAAACTGGATTGAAAAGAATGGAGATGGTACCGTCAGTGAATGGGGACAGAATCCCTACTGGCTGAAAAACCGCGTGCTCAGTGGCTACAAGCGTTATCGCGCTGTGGCATCGGCCAGAGCCAATCTGCACATTACGGACTACTTCAGCCTGCAGGTACGGGGTAATGTGGATTATATCAGTGATAAATTCGACAATAAGATGTATGCCACTACAGCTCCCAACATCGCCGGCAAATACGAGGACAAGGAAAACGGACGTTACATCTGGTCGGACAGCCAGGAAATCCAAGTCTACGGTGACGCAATGGTCTTGTTCAACAAGGAATTTGATGACTTTTCCCTCAATACGGCACTGGGAGCCAGCATCAACATGAGTAAAGTCAATTCACTGACGATAGACTCAAGGCTTGCTTCCCTCTACAAACCGAATGTATTTACCGTCCCCAATGTAGTGATGGACTCCAAAGCAGCCGTAAATCAGAGCATCGACAGCAAACGCACGCTCCAATCAGTATTTGCCACCATGCAGTGGGGCTGGAAAGGACTACTATACTTGGACATTACCGCACGTAACGACTGGTCATCCACATTAGCCCACACAGACAGCAAGAATACCGGATTCTTCTATCCCTCCATAGGAGCTACCTGGATTCTTAACAAAACCTGCTCCCTGCCCAAATGGATAAGTTTTGCAAAAGTGCGCGCTTCATGGGCGGAAGTCGGTAATGACCTCCCGATAGGAATCACCAATCCGGTAGACATCATCATGGTAGGCGGCAGTATCAATGTAAATACCGTAGAACAGCGCGGTGACCTGAAACCGGAAATCAGCAGCTCCATCGAATTCGGTACAGAATGGCGCTTCTTCCATCACCGCTTCGGAATAGACTTCACTTGGTATCAGACCAATACCAAGAACCAGTTGTTGAGAATGGACAATCCTACGGGCTCCACCTATAAATACCGGTATGTCAATGCCGGAAAAATACGTAACCAGGGTTTTGAACTGACGGTAGACGCCACTCCGCTACTATACAGAAACTTTTCGTGGAAGAGTCTCATCAACATGTCCGCCAACAAGAACAAAGTAGTGACCCTGCATCCTGACTATCCAGAATTTTCCTACTACGAAGAAGGTTTCAACGCAGGCTATCAGATGCGCGTCAAAGAAGGAGGCAGCCTGGGGGATATTTATGGAAATGCTTTCCGCCGTAACGAGGATGGCAGCATCATGGTTGATGAAACCAGCAAAAGGCCTTTAGGAAATACCGGAAACAAGGATTTGCTTGGGAATGCCAATCCTGACTTCACCATGGGATGGAGCAACACACTTACCTACAAGAACCTGGAGCTCTATTTCCTGATAGATTTCCGCTTTGGCGGCGAAGTCATGTCACTGACACAGTCTGAGTTGGATGCCAACGGCGTGACCAAAGTCACCGAAGATGCCCGCACCCGGGGATATGTAGAATACCAGGGACAGAAGTTCAACGACCCGAGAGCATTTTACAGCGCAGTAGGCGGCAGAAATGCCATCTCCGAATATTATATGTACGACGCAACCTGCATCAGACTCCGTGAAGTATCACTGAGCTATTCTTTCCCGAAAACGATACTGGAAAACAGTAGATTCATAAAGGGAATCGACGTATCATTGGCAGCGCGCAACTTGTGTTTCTTAAAGAAGGAAGCACCGTTCGACCCCGATGCAGTAATGTCCGTAGGCAACAACAATCAAGGAGTAGACGTGTTTGGCATGCCTACTACCCGGAATATCGGCTTTAACCTAAGATTAACCTTTTAAAATGAATACCTTATGAAAAACAAGTGCATCATATTCCTTTTCTGCCATAGCATATTGCTGCTTGCAGCTTGCACCGGCGGTTTTGAGAACGACAACGAAATCAAGGGAGGTTTCTCGGACGACAAAAAGGAAATAGATTTCCAGAACCTGACTGCTCCATTCGAACCCATACAGTCGGGCATCTACTTCAATATAGGTTCTGTAGGCTTAAATTGGGTATGGCAGATGACACAATCCCTGAACCATGACATGTTCTCCGGCTACTTCATGGACCCTATTCCTAAATTCATGAAATCCAACGCCTGCTACAACCTGAACTCAGGCTGGACCAATGCCGCATGGCAATGTACTTACGGATATGTCTACACGGAGGTGCAGAAGGCAGAAAAGAACTTTTATGGCAATGACAACTTGAAAGGCTACCTCGGCATTACCGAAATTTTGAAAGTGGAACTGATGCACCGCATTGCCGATACATACGGTCCGCTGGTCTACCATCAACTGGGTGAGACACCCCGGGTTTACGGACAGCAAGAAGCCTATACACGCTTCTTTGCAGACCTGGACGAAGGGCAGCAATTGATAAGGGAATACCTGGACGAGGGCGGTGACAACAACAAATTCAAAGAGTATGATATGCTGACCAACGGCAAGACCTTGAAGGAGTGGTTAAAGTTTGCCAACTCACTACGTTTGCGCCTTGCCATGCGCATCTCCAATGTAGATGCAACACTTGCCAAAGACCAAGCAACCAAAGCACTGAATGACAATCAAGGTGTACTGGAAGGTGCAAGGGAAACCATCGCTGTAATGGGCAAGAACTATATCAATCCTTTGTGTGCCGTTGCCGGTTGGGGTGAAGTCTACATGAATGCCTCGATGGAATCCATTGTCAACGGTTATGAGGACCCGCGTGGCAAGAAATGGTATAACACCGCCCTTCTCGAAGGTTATCAAAAACAGTTGTTAGGCATTCCCATCGGCTTACCCATGAAAGACGGTGACGCCAACATTTACAGTTTTTGCTCTTCCCTCAACACAAGTACCATCGGCGAAAAGACCGGAGCCGTATTGATGAGTGCGGCGGAAGTCTGGCTGCTCAGGGCCGAAGCAGCCCTCCGCGGCTATACCAAAGAGAATCCCCGCACATGCTATGAATACGGGGTAAGTACTTCATTTACACAGTGGGACTGTGCTGGTGCCTCCGAATATCTGGAAAGCGACAAAACCCCTGCCGATTATAAAGATGTAGTCTCGGGCGGTAAGGTAGGCAAGGACATGAAAGCCTTGATTACCATATCCCCCAAATGGGAAGAAGATGCAGACATAGAGACGAAACTCGAAAAGATTATTACCCAGAAGTGGCTGGCATGCTGGCCCGAAAGTTATGAGGCATGGGCTGAGCAACGCCGTACCGGATACCCCAAACTTTTCAAGGTCCAAAACAACACCGGAAAAGTGATTGATACGGATATCATGATCCGCCGCCTTCCGTTCTCGACGGACGCCGCCACTGCCGACCCGGCACAATACGCCACCCTCACGGAAAAACTGGGTGGCGCAGATAACGGCGCCACCCGCCTTTGGTGGGATACGGGGAAAAACTCTTTCTAGAACAGACTCCACGCAACCGTAAGCCCTGCCATCACAATGGCTACCATGCTCATCAGCTTGATTAGGATATTCAAGCTCGGACCGGATGTGTCCTTGAACGGGTCTCCTACGGTGTCACCCACGACTGTAGCCTTGTGGACTTCACTGCCTTTGCCGCCAAAGTTGCCTTCTTCCACATACTTTTTGGCATTATCCCATGCACCACCGGCATTTGCCATGAAGATGGCAAGCACGAAACCACTGCTCAATCCGCCAATCAGCAGGCCGAGCACACCGGGAACACCGAAAATAAGTCCCGTCGCAATCGGAGCAATGATAGCTATCAGTGACGGAATCACCATCTCGCGTTGCGCCCCTTTCGTCGAGATTGCCACACAACGCTCATAATCAGGCTCCGTTTCTCCCGTAAGGATTCCCTTGATTTCGCGGAACTGGCGGCGCACTTCGTCTACCATATGGGCCGCTGCACGCCCTACCGCATTCATCGTCAATCCACAGAAAAGAAATGCCATCATCGAGCCCAGAAACATACCGGAAAGAACTTTCGGATTCATCAGCGTCACATCGTAGTGATGCATAAAGTCGAAGAAAGTGGCATCTTGAAGAGCCACGGCATCGCCATGAGGAAGCGACAGTTCGGTAGTCCCGAGGCGGGTCAGCCCGATACGGATTTCCTCGACATAAGAGGCCAGCAAAGCCAATCCCGTCAAAGCGGCGGAACCGATGGCAAAGCCTTTGCCCGTAGCGGCTGTAGTATTGCCCAAGGAGTCAAGCGCATCGGTACGCTTACGCACCTCTTCACCCAGACCGGACATTTCCGCATTGCCACCCGCGTTGTCAGCTATCGGTCCGTAAGCATCTGTAGCAAGCGTGATGCCCAATGTAGAAAGCATACCTACTGCGGCAATGCCAATACCATAGAGCCCCAGACCCACATTAGAGAAGTCGAAGCCCGAAGCAAAGAGATAAGAAGCAATGATACCTATCACCACGGCAATCACCGGAATAGCCGTAGAAAGCATTCCCAAGCCTATACCGGAAATTATGACTGTCGCCGGACCGGTCTTTCCGCTTTCACTCAGCTTTTGGGTAGGACGGTAGGATTGGGAAGTATAGTACTCCGTAGACCGCCCGATGATGATACCTACTATCAAACCCACTATCACGGAGCAGGAAATCCACAGCCAGTTGTCCAACTTCAGCAACCACAGGATAAAGAAAGTGGCGACAACTATCAAAATAGAGCTGAGATTAGTACCGAAAGCCAGTGAGTTCAGCAAGTCCTTCATCTTCGCATTCTCTTTGGTACGCACGGAGAAGATACCGATAATGGAAAGCAATATTCCGACGGCTGCAATCAGCATCGGAACGATTACGGCCTTGAACTGCATCAGCGTATCACCCGAGTGGATAAAAGCCGCAGCACCGAGGGCAGCCGTAGCAAGGATAGAACCGCAATAACTTTCGTACAAATCAGCCCCCATACCTGCCACGTCGCCTACATTGTCGCCTACATTATCCGCAATCGTGGCAGGATTACGCGGGTCGTCTTCGGGGATACCGGCTTCCACCTTTCCCACAAGGTCGGCACCTACATCGGCAGCTTTTGTATAGATACCGCCACCTACGCGTGCAAACAATGCCTGCGTGGAAGCGCCCATACCGAAAGTCAGCATGGTAGTGGTAATGATGCAGAGTTTATGGGTGGGAGTCATTACATCTTCCGGAATTACAGCATTCAGCAACAGATACCAGAAAGATATATCAAGCAAGCCAAGGCCAACCACTACCAGTCCCATCACCGCACCGCTACGGAAAGCCACGCGTAGTCCGGCATTCAGCGATGTGCGTGCCGCATTGGCAGTGCGAGCCGATGCGTAGGTGGCCGTCTTCATACCCAAAAAGCCGGAAAGTCCGGAAAAGAATCCTCCGGTAAGGAAAGCAATCGGCACCCAGGAGTTCTGCACTCCGAAACCGTATGCCATAATGGAGAAAAGGATAACCAGCCCCAGAAATACCCAGCCCACAATCTTGTATTGTTGGCGAAGGTAAGACATAGCACCTTTGCGCACAGCAGCGGCAATCTTAATCATCTGAGGCGTACCCTCACTCTCTTTCATCATCTGACGATGGAAATACCAGGCAAAACAAAGTGCCATAATAGAAGCGGCTGGAACCAGCCAGAATAGGATTTGGTCCATAGCATTTATTCGTATTAAAAGGTTGAACGAAAGCCTAAAAATATTGATTTGAAACGAAATAAGCAAATGAAAAAGAAAAGAAATCCAAGCAAGCATGTATTTATACTGGCGAATAAAACAACAAGCAGTACCCTTTTTTACCTATTTTTTGTATTTAATGAGAAGAATAGAGCACATATAGATATATATTACAACTTTTATAGTACCTTTGCAACAAGTAAACAAGCTAAAAACAAAGGCATTATGAAACCAATCTATTCTAACCTAACATGCAAGATGCTGGCTTTGACATTATGCAGCATTATGCTGGCATTCCTATCCATAGGATGCGAACATGACGTCTACAATCCCAATAATGGAAAAGACGATGAGAAGACTCCCAACTCTTTTGATTTTTCTACGACATCTTCCATCCAAGTAAACGTAAAGTATGATGTCCCCGAAGGCTATAAAGTACTTTTTGAAATCTATCTTGAAGACCCGTTCACGATTGACAAAGATGGCCAGATTATAAAACGCACAGACCTGGAACCGGTCATCAGACGCATGACAGACGGTAACGGTGCATATAGCGGCAAGGAAATCATCAATTCGGACCATGGGGACGAAGCATATATCTATACTTCTTATATAGGGGTCCCCACCCTCTTCAAAACAGTTATTGCAGGAGATGCCATTACTGCCGACATCAAATGGGATTCCACCGATGATAATCCGCAAACACGGGCGGAGGGATGGCAGGCACCCAAAGGATACCATGTATTAGGAACATGGAGCTCCAAAGGATATCCTCATTATTTAGACACAGACAACAAAATCACAATTCCCGGTGATGTATTGACAATCATCAATACGACCTTGAAGGAAGGAGGCACATGCCCTAAGCAATACCGACAAGCCATAGATTTTGAAATCAATGATCCGGAAGGGCGCAATGCGGAAGTATCCATCCGGATAATTGGAGGAACCAGCGGTGCAGCGAGCGCCTTTGGCTATTATTGCTATAGGGCAGACGCATCTTTAAGTGAAATTAAAAAAGCCCCCAAATGCATTGTTTTTCCAAACACTCTGATGGATAATTATTATAATAAAAAGGCTTCCGGACTACAAGGCGGTGAAAGTGTAAAGCTTCATTACATAGACCCCGACGGAGTGGACCAAGGCACCGTATTTCCCAATGGAGTAAAAATCGGATGGTTCCTATTGAATGACAGCTTCTATGGCGGAAACAATAAGCCTTTCTACTCTACTACAAAGCTGAATGGGGACGGCCGTACACATACAGCTGCATTCCGCATCGATGATTTTGTCGTATTGTCCTTTGAAGATTGGACAGACCAAGACTATAATGATATACAATTCAACGTATGGTCCAACCCCATCGAAGCCATCATCAATCCGGATATTCCTGATATCAAACCTGACGGTGGCAACGAGGATAAGAAATACAGTCTGGAATACAAAGGAATCATCGCTTTCGAAGATAATTGGCCCAGAAAGGGTGACTATGACTTGAATGATGTTATTGTAAAATACCAGTCCGTATTGAACTTCAATGATGCCAATCAGGTCCTTTCTACAGAAGACACCTATGAGTTGCTTTGGTCCGGTGCCACTTTCAAAAATGGTTTCGCTTACCAACTGAATACAGAACGCAGCAATATGTCAACTGAAATATTGGAAGCCCCCACAAGTTTCAACGGACAAGGACTGGATACAGACCTTTCCAAAGCTACCGTCAATGTATTTCTAAGTGCGCTCGATGTAACAGAGAGAAATACAAAAACCGCTACATATAAGATAAAGAACACCTTCAAGACTCCACTATCACACGAAACGCTTGGAATTCCCCCTTATAATCCATTCATCATGGTACATGACGAATTGAAAGAATCACGCATCGAAGTGCATTTGGTCAACTATCCTCCTACTGAAAAGGCAGACATGGCTCTATTCCATACCGAAGAGGATTTGTCCTCTGTACCGACAAGCTATTATGTAGCCAATGGCAACTATCCTTTTGCCATTCATCTAAGTGGAGCCACAAACTTCAATACTCCTGAAACCCAGCCGATAGACAAGAGCTTTGAACATTTTATGGATTGGGTCAATTCCAATGGAACAGATTATAAGGATTGGTACAAATAACCGATAAAAGATACTCCTTATAAAGAAAATGGCAACCATTCACAGGGTTGCCATTTCTTATATCTTCCTATGTTGTAATATAGTAGAGCGAACTTATTCCACCGTTACAGCCGTACCGCATGCCGTAACCATCAACATGCTGCCACTGCCTCCTACCGTTTCATAGTCCAAGTCTACACCAATCACGGCATTGGCACCCATAGCACGGGCATGTTCTTGCATCTCGCGCAAGGCTATATCTTTAGCTTCGCGCAGCACTTCTTCATAAGAGCCACTTCGCCCACCCACCACGTCGCGGATGCTGGCAAAGAAATCGCGGAATACATTGGCACCGATAATCGTTTCACCGGAAACGATGCCATAATAGCGGGTGATACGTCCACCCTCAATAGTCGGGGTTGTTGTTACTAACATAATTCATTTTTTTAGTTGTTGACATATTAGACGCAAGGAATGAAAGAAAGGTTGCAAAGCTTTGCTTTGGTCAGAACATCCGGCTGACACGAACTATACCTGCCACCAGCACATCTATCTCCTCCCGGGTATTGTAAAGCCCGAAAGATGCACGCACTGTTCCTTCGATGCCAAGACGCTGCATCAATGGTTGGGCACAGTGATGTCCCGTGCGTACGGCAATGCCAAGACGGTCGAGCAATGTACCCATATCAAAATGATGGATATCACCTACCAGAAACGATATGACACTACCCTTGTCTTCTGCCTCGCCGAAGATACGCATACCGGGAATCTCTTTCAGCCGTTGCATGGCATACTGGGTCAATTCGTGTTCATAGGCGGCAATCTTGTCCATCCCAACCAGCGAAACGTAGTCCAAAGCTTTGGCAAGTCCGGTAGTACCGATATAATCCGGCGTACCGGCTTCAAACTTGAAGGGCAATTCATTGAAGGTAGTCTTTTCAAAAGATACATGCTGAATCATCTCTCCACCGCCCTGATAGGGAGGTATCCTATCCAGCCACCCCTCTTTACCATAAAGCACCCCTACCCCCGTAGGACCATACACCTTGTGCGCGGAGAAAACGAAGAAATCGGCATCCAGATCCTGCACATCTACCGGCATGTGGGGAATGGACTGGGCACCGTCCACAAGCACCGGAACACCCTGCTCATGGGCAAAAGCAATCATCTCCTTGACGGGATTGACCGTACCCAGCACATTGGAAACATGCGCCACACTGACAATCCTGGTACGTTCGGAGAACAACTGCCTATATTCGTCCAATAAGAGTTCGCCCTTGTCATTCATCGGAATCACCTTGATGGTAATTCCACGCTTGGCGGCAAGCAGCTGCCAGGGAACAATGTTGCTATGGTGTTCCATCACAGAAAGAATCACCTCATCCCCCTCCTGCATAAATTCCTCACCAAAGCTGGAGACAAGCAGGTTGATACTCTCCGTCGTACCACGGGTGAAGACAATCTCATTCGTGCTGCGAGCATTGATGAAACGTCTCACCGTCTCACGCGAGGCCTCGTGCAGCTCTGTAGCCTGCTGCGACAGGAAGTGCACTCCGCGATGCACATTGGCATTCACCGAATAATATTCGTCCGTAATGGCATTTACTACCTGGCGAGGTTTCTGCGTAGTCGCGCCGTTGTCCAGATAGACCAACGGCTTGCCATATACCTCACGGGAAAGGATAGGGAAATCAGCTCGAAGCCTCTCCCCCAGCCCCTCTCCCATAGGGAGGGGAGCCAAGATACTACTCTTATTTATATCGTTGTTCATAATGAATCGAAATTATAAGCTATCACTTGCAGATGGCGCACCCCTGGCATTTGTTCAGTTCCCCCCGGAAACGCTTCTCTACCAGCAGATGCAGACGGTCTTTCAAAGCATCCAAACGGATGGTGTCGATAACTTCGTTGACAAAAGCGAACATCAGCAGCAGGCGCGCCTCGCGCACCGGAATACCACGCTGCCGCATATAGAAGAGAGCGCTTTCATCGAGCTGCCCCACCGTAGCGCCGTGACTGCACTTCACGTCATCTGCATAAATCTCCAGCTGAGGCTGGGTGTACATATGTGCATCTCGGGTGGCACAAAGATTGCGGTTGGTCTGTTGCGAACTGGTGTGCTGTGCGTCAGGGCGCACTAAAACCAGACCGGCAAAGGCACCTACAGCCTGCTCGTCAAGGACATACTTATAAAGCTCATTGCTGGTACAGTTGGGCACGGCATGGTCGATTGTCGTATGATTGTCCACATGCTGATTCTTGTCTGCAATGGCCATACCGCACAGATTCAGCTCCGCATGTTCACCAGCAAGCGTCACACGGGTTGTATTCCGTGTAGTTCCGTTGTGCAAGGTCATACCATTCAGCAATACATTACTATTGGCTTCCTGCCTTACATACATATTGCTGATACGTACCGTACTGGTG
The DNA here is from genome assembly GCF_964250605.1 of Bacteroides sp. AR20. NCBI lineage: Bacteria > Pseudomonadati > Bacteroidota > Bacteroidia > Bacteroidales > Bacteroidaceae > Bacteroides > Bacteroides sp. AR20. Next base: position 76,058 of record NZ_CAXUGK010000008.1, read on the forward strand.
TGTGTCTCTTCGAGTTCATAAAAATCGAAAATGGCATTCTCACCGGCAAAGATTTCTATCACCTGCGTTGCCAGGAAGTTCACGCCGTCCATCGCATGGTCACACACCAACAAGCGGGCTTGTGCACCCTCCTCCAGAATAATCAGCACACGGCGGTTCACCATAAAATTGACGTCACCACGCAGGATATTCACCAGCTGAATAGGTTTCTCTACCACCACGTTCTTAGGAACATAAAACAGAACGCCGTCTTGTGCAAAAGCGGTGTTGAACGCCGTCACCCCATCCTCTGCCGTATCAGCCAACTTGCCATAATATTTCTTCACCAAATCGGGATGTTTCTCGGCCACCTCCTTCAGGCTGCCGAAGATAACCCCTTCAGGCAGATGGGACTTGGGCAAAGCCCTGCCATAAAAAGCATCGTTCACCACAAAATAAAGAGCAGTGCTCATATTGGGAACATCGCACTTGAACACTTCATAAGGATTCACCGGAATTTCCAACCGGTTCAAGTTCAAGCCATAATCCGGCTCAAAGAACTTGCTGATATCCGTATATTTGTATTTCTCCTCCTTACGGGTGGGAAAGCCCAAGCGCTCAAAGTCAGCAAAAGCAGCGGCACGCGGAGCATTCAGCACCTCGGCACTATGCCGGCATATCATCGCCTCCGTTTGGGAGAAAAGGTCTATGTATTGTTGCTCTACACTCATGTTTTCAGATTATGAGTTTATAATTCACCTGCTTCTTTCCTTATCCAATCGAAGCCACGTGTTTCAATCTCCTTCGCCAATTCCGGTCCACCGGTCTTTACGATACGTCCACCCAGCAGTACATGTACCGTATCGGGTTTGATATAGTCCAACAACCGCTGGTAGTGGGTAATGACCATAGCACTGGTTTCCGCAGTCTTGAGTTTGTTGAAACCGTCGGCCACAATACGCAAAGCATCCACATCCAATCCGGAATCCGTCTCGTCCAAAATAGCAAAAGTCGGTTCCAACATCGCCATCTGGAATATCTCGTTACGCTTCTTTTCACCGCCGCTGAAACCTTCGTTCACGCTACGGTTGGCCAGCTTGTTGTCCAACTCCACAATGGCACGCTTCTCGCGCATCAGCTTCAGGAACTCACTGGCCGACAAAGCAGGCAGATGGCGGTACTTGCGTTGCTCATTCACAGCCGCACGCATGAAGTTCACCATCGACACGCCCGGAATCTCTACCGGAGCCTGGAAAGAAAGAAAGATTCCTTCATGTGCACGGTCCTCAGGACTCATGGCAAGCAAGTCCTTGCCATTAAAGGTAATTGAGCCGCGCGTCACTTCGTAAGCAGGATGGCCAACCAACACATTACTCAACGTACTTTTACCAGCACCGTTCTGTCCCATCAGTGCATGTACTTCTCCATCACGTATGGTCAAGTTGATGCCTTTCAATATTTCTTTGCCATTGATGCTGGCATGCAGGTCTTTTATCTCTAACATCTTTATATTTACTATTTGACTATTTACAATTTACTATTTATAAATCACCCCACGCTTCCTTCCAGCGAAATGGCAAGCAATTTCTGCGCTTCTACGGCAAACTCCATCGGAAGTTTATTCAAAACTTCTTTGGCATAACCGTTCACAATCAGCCCCACGGCATCTTCCGTAGAAATACCGCGCTGATTGCAGTAGAATATCTGGTCCTCACTGATTTTGCTGGTAGTGGCCTCATGCTCCACGATGGCCGTTTCATTGTGAATATCCATGTAGGGGAAAGTATGCGCGCCGCATTTGTCACCAAGTAGCAAGGAGTCGCACTGGCTGTAATTACGAGCATTGTCCGCTTTCTGTGCCACGCGCACCAAGCCGCGGTAAGAGTTTTCGCTCTTTCCGGCAGAAATGCCTTTGCTCACAATGGTGCTCCGGGTATTCTTGCCCAGATGAATCATCTTTGTTCCCGTGTCTGCCTGCTGATGGTTATTGGTTACTGCCACACTATAGAACTCCGCTGTCGAATTGTCGCCGGAAAGGATGCAAGACGGATACTTCCAGGTAATGGCCGAACCTGTTTCCACTTGCGTCCAAGACAGTTTACTGTCCACCCCTTTACAATGGCCACGCTTCGTCACAAAGTTATAGACACCACCCCGGCCCTCGGCATCACCGGGATACCAGTTCTGCACGGTGCTGTATTTCACTTCTGCACGGTCGTGCACCACAATTTCCACAATGGCCGCGTGCAACTGGTTCTCGTCACGCATCGGAGCCGTACACCCTTCCAGATAAGAAACGTACGAATCATCATCCGCCACAATCAAGGTTCTTTCGAACTGCCCCGTATTGCGGGCATTGATGCGGAAATAGGTGGACAACTCCATCGGACAACGTACCCCCTTCGGGATATAGACAAAAGAACCGTCGGAGAACACCGCCGAGTTCAGTGCCGCAAAGAAGTTGTCACGATAAGGCACCACCGAACCGAGATATTTCTGTACCAAGTCGGGATGCTCGCGTACAGCCTCGCTGAACGAGCAGAAGATGATTCCTTTCTCCATCAGCGTCTCCTTGAAGGTAGTCTTTACAGACACCGAGTCCATAACGGCATCCACAGCCATACCGCTTAACGCCATCTGTTCTTCCAGCGGAATGCCCAGCTTATTGAAAGTCTTTATCAACTCAGGGTCCACCTCATCCATGCTTTTCGGTCCTTCCTTCTTCTTCGTAGGGTCGGCATAGTAGGATATGGCCTGATAATCTATTTCGGGAATGCGGAGATGTGCCCATGTAGGCATCTCCAATGTCAGCCAGTGGCGATATGCCTTCAGGCGGAACTCCAGCAACCATTCCGGTTCTCCCTTCTTCTCAGAGATAAGCCGCACTACATCTTCATTCAGCCCGCGCTCAATGATGTCTGTATGCACGTCGGTCGTGAAACCGTACTTATACTTCTCCTGAGTGAGTTCCTTTACATATTTATTGGGTTCTTCTTGTTGCATCACTTCTATAATTACAAATTATGAATTACAAAATCACGGTTCACGGTATCAGTCAAAGTCTCCGTTTACAATCTGCTCCGTAACCGCCTTTGCCGCGGGAAAGAATATCCCGGCAAACTCTTCCATAGGATAATATAACACTGATTCTTTCTTTTTTGTTTTGCTAATCAGCGTATTGTCTCCGTCTATAAATTCGATGACACCAATCAGCAGGCTCGTCAGCAGGAGGTACTTCAAAGCCCCTAGACCAGCCCCCAACCAATGATTGAGCCAGCCCAGCGAGACGGCCTCCATTGCCCGGGTCAGCAGAGAAGCCACCAGGGAGAAGAGCAAGGGAACAGCCAGCCAGATGAGGACAAATGCCAGTACTTGCGCCACTGTCATAGAGTCTGTCAACATGGGGCACAGCTTCACTGCCAACGAGGCATACAAAGCCTTTGCCGCCAGCAGACCGACAATCAGCCCCAGCAGAGAGGCCAATTGCTTCACAAAACCTTTCATGAAGCCGATGATTGCGCCCAAGCCGAAAGCAGCCAATATGATGATATCTATAATTGCCATAAAATTAATGTACCAATGTGACAATATGCTAATGTGCCAATATGCTAATGGGTCAATGAGCAAATAACTAATATGCAAAATGTGCCAATTGCCCTGCGGCATTTTCTGTACGCGCAGCCAATTGGCACATTAGCATATTTGTACATTATTCAATTATAATGTTTGCTTCACTTCTATTTCTTCGTAAGATTCGATAATATCGCCCACCTTGATGTCGTTGCAGTTTGTCAGGCTGATACCGCACTCGAAATTGGTACCTACCTCCTTCACGTCGTCCTTGAAGCGCTTCAGGGCATTGATGGCACCCGTAAAGATTACGATACCGTCGCGTATCAAACGGGCCTTGTCGCTGCGTTTCACCTTTCCGGTCTTGACCATGGCACCTGCCACCAGTCCCACCTTCGTGATGTTGAACACTTCGCGCACCTCGATGGTTGCCGTTATCTGCTCCTTCAATGTCGGTGCCAGCATACCTTCCATGGCAGCCTTCACCTCTTCGATGGCATCGTAGATGACGGAGTACTTGCGGATATCCACACCCTCCTGCTCTGCCATCTTGGCGGCAGCACCCGAAGGACGTACCTGGAAACCGACGATAATCGCATCCGAAGCGGCAGCCAGCGAGACATCCGATTCGGAAATCTGACCGACACCCTTGTGGATTACGTTTACCTGCACCTGCTCCGTAGACAGCTTGATTAAAGAGTCGCTCAACGCTTCCACAGAACCGTCCACGTCACCCTTCACAATCACGTTCAGCTCATGGAAGTCACCCAGCGCCAGACGGCGGCCCACTTCGTCGAGCGTCAGCATCTTCTGCGTACGCAAACCTTGTTCACGCTGCAACTGTTCGCGTTTGTTGGCAATCTCGCGTGCTTCCTGCTCCGTTTCGATTACGTGGAACGTGTCGCCAGCAGCAGGTGCACCGTTCAAGCCCAATATCAGGGCAGGTGTAGAAGGACCAGCCTCCTGCATGCGTTGGTTACGCTCATTGAACATAGCCTTCACCTTACCGTAGCTGGTACCCGCCAGCACGATGTCGCCCATTTTCAAGGTACCGTTGGAAACGAGTACCGTAGCCACATAGCCACGACCCTTATCCAATGAGGACTCGATAATGGAACCGGTAGCACGGCGGTTCGGGTTTGCTTTCAACTCCAGCATTTCTGCTTCGAGCAGCACTTTCTCCATCAACTCGGGTACACCGATACCCTTTTTGGCAGAGATATCTTGCGACTGATACTTACCGCCCCACTCTTCCACCAAGAAGTTCATGGCAGCCAGCTCTTCCTTAATCTTGTCGGGGTTGGCAGTCGGTTTATCAATCTTATTGATTGCAAATACAATAGGAACACCCGCAGCCATGGCATGGTTGATGGCTTCCTTTGTCTGCGGCATCACGTTGTCGTCAGCAGCCACAATGATGATGGCAATATCCGTAGCTTTGGCACCACGGGCACGCATGGCGGTAAACGCCTCGTGGCCCGGAGTATCGAGGAATGTAATCTTACGTCCGTCGTCCAGCGACACGTGGTAGGCACCGATGTGCTGTGTGATACCACCCGCTTCACCGGCAATCACATTCGCCTTACGGATATAGTCGAGCAATGAAGTCTTACCGTGGTCTACGTGACCCATCACCGTTACAATCGGAGCGCGAGGTTCCAAATCTTCCTCATCATCCTCTTCCTCTACGATGGCCTGCGCCACTTCTGCGCTTACATATTCTGTCTTGAAGCCGAATTCCTCAGCCACCAAGTTGATGGTCTCGGCATCCAGACGCTGGTTGATGGATACCATCATACCAATGCTCATACAAGTGGCGATGACCTGAGTAACAGAAACATCCATCATGCTTGCCAACTCGTTGGCCGTCACGAATTCCGTAATCTTCAGTACCTTGCTTTCTGCCATTTCCATGTCTTCCAATTCCTGCATACGGCTGGAAGCCATGTCACGTTTTTCCTTACGATACTTGGCACCTTTGTTCTTTCCTTTGGAAGTGAGGCGTGCCAAAGTTTCCTTTACCTGCTTTGCTACATCTTCCTCGCTAACCTCCTGCTTGATGACCGGCTTCTTGAAGCGGTCCTTATTGCGGTTGCGGTTATTATTGGCATTGTTTCCACCAGGCTGGTTTCCACCTTGCGGGCGGGCCCCCTGACCTTGCTGGGCACCTGCGTGTCCACGGTCGTTGCCACCACGCTGGAAGTTGGAAGCATTGTTGATGTCCACTTTCTCCTTATTGATACGGACACGTTTCTTCTTGCCGTTGGCATCGCCGGCAGCGGTATCCTTCAACTTGCTGTCATCACGGCGGATTTCCTTGATGATAGCTTCCTTCATCTGCTTCTTCTGATCCTGGCGAATCTTTTCCTTCTCTTCACGCTCCTTGCGTTTCTCCTCTTTCGATTTCTTCTTCGGGCGTGTGGATTGGTTCAGAGCCGCCAAGTCTATCTGTCCGATGACATTAATCTTCGAAACAAACTCAGGCTGATGTATCTTGAAGATTTCTTCTCCTTCTTCTTTCCCCTCTTTTTCAACCGGTGCTTCTTCAGCCACCGGTACGGGAGCAGGCGCTTCTATCATTTCTTCCTTTTTAGATTCTTGTTGAGCCTCTACAACCGGAGCAGGCTCTTCCTTGACAACGGGTTGTGGCTGCGGTTCCGAAACGGGCTGCGGCTCGGACTCAGATGCCGGCTGTACCTCCGGTTGCGGCTGTGGTTCCGGTTGGGGAGCAGGAGCAGGTTCCGGTTTCGGCGTTTCTACAACTGCCGGTTCCTCCACCTTCTTCTCCTCTACCGCTTTTTCCGCTTCTTTCTCTTTTTCCTGAGCAGGAGCAGGTCTACGGTTCAGTTTGTCCAAATCAATCTTGCCTACCGGCTTGAACTTCGGACGTGCGTCTTCCGGAACAACCGTCTTAATCTCCTCGGGCTTCGCTTTCTCCTGCGTTTCCCTATAGCCGTCAATAGACACGGACGCCTTGTTGCGGTCCTTGCTCTGACGTTCCTGGCTGAAACGCTCCGACTTTATCTTAAGGTCCTTATCTGTACTAAACTCCTTTTTGAGCAGTTCGAACTGTTCATCCGTAATTTTTGTGTTCGGATTTGCCTCAACGGTAAATCCCTTCTTTTGCAGGAACTCGACAGCCGTCGTAATCCCTACATTTAAATCTCTTGTTACTTTGTTTAACCTTATCGTCATCAATTTTTTCTATTTACGATTTAACCATTTACGATTTACGATTGATAATACTCGGAGCGGAACGACTTACATTTACAATCAAACTCTAATCGTAAATCGTAAATCGTAAAATCGTAAATCATTCATTCTCCTCTTCAAACTCCTGTTTCAAAATGCGCAATACCTCGTCCACCGTCTCTTCTTCGAGGTCCGTCTTCTCAATCAACATCTCACGGGGAGCGTTCAACACAGCCTTAGCCGTATCGATACCGATAGCCTTGATGGCATCGATAACCCAACCGTCTATTTCATCACGGAATTCGTCCAAGTAGATGTCTTCATCCTCTATGGCCTCATCCAACTCGCGGAACACGTCGATGGTGTACTCAGTCAACATACTGGCAAGCTTGATATTCAAACCTCCTTTACCGATAGCCAGCGACACCTCTTCGGGTTTCAAGAACACTTCAGCCTTGCGTTCTTCCTCGTTCAAGCGGATGGAAGAAATTTTGGCAGGGCTCAAGGCACGCTGTATAAACAACTGGATATTGGACGTATAGTTGATAACGTCGATATTCTCGTTGCGAAGCTCGCGGACAATACCATGAATACGGCTACCCTTCACACCCACGCAGGCACCTACCGGGTCGATACGGTCATCGTAGCTCTCAACGGCAATCTTGGCACGCTCGCCGGGGATGCGGGCAATCTTCTTGATGGTAATCAGTCCGTCATTGATTTCGGGTACTTCCATTTCGAACAGACGTTGCAGGAAGACGGGCGACGTACGGCTCAGGATAATCTTCGGATTATTATTCTTGTTGTCCACACGTGCCACTACGGCGCGGGCGGTCTCGCCCTTGCGGTAGAAGTCACTCGGTATCTGTTCGGTCTTGGGCAGCAACAGTTCGTTGCCTTCATCATCGAGCAGCAGCATCTCTTTCTTCCAAATCTGGTAGACTTCCGCATTGATGATGGTACCCACTTTATCAATGTATTTGTTGTAAATACTATCTTTCTCCAGTTCCAATATCTTGGAGGCCAGTGTCTGGCGCAAGTTCAAGATGGCACGGCGACCGAAGTTCGCGAAGATAACTTCATCCGTCACTTCCTCGCCCACTTCATAAGAAGCATCAATCTTTTGTGCTTCGGACAATGCAATCTGCAGGTTCGGGTTTTCCAAATCCTCGTCTGCCACTACCTCACGGTTACGCCATATTTCGAAGTCACCCTTGTCCGGGTTTACAATTACGTCGTAATTCTCATCGGTACCGAACATTTTCGCAATCACACTACGGAACGACTCCTCGAGTACGCTTACCATCGTGGTTCTGTCGATATTCTTCAGTTCCTTAAATTCCGAAAATGTATCTATCAAGCTGACAGTTTCTACTTTTTTGGCCATAGTCTTATTTAAAACTGATTAAGTATTTAGTGTATTTTATCTCTTCATACGTAAAGGTCAAGTCCTCGTCCACCAGCTTGGGACGCTTGGCACCTTCCTCTTTCACTTTCTTCTGAATGGTCACGACGAAATGCTGTTCGTCGGCTTCCTTCAACACGCCGCTGAGCTTGCGGCCGTCCTTTGCCAGCACTTCCACTTCCTTGCCGATGTGGTTAATGTACTGCTGCAGTACCTTGAAGGGCTGTCCGATGCCGGCCGAACCGACTTCCAACTCATAATCCTCATCCTCACGGTTCAACTTGGACTCGATGTAGCGGCTCAGCTCTACGCAGTCCTCAATCCAAACACCTTCTTTGTGGTCTATTTCCACCAAAATCTTGTCATCCGGGCTGATTGTCACCTCCACAAGGAAGTAGTCCTTTCCTGCCAGCCACTCGTCAACAATCTGACAAACAGTTTTCTTTTCTATCATAGATTAACCATTAGGAACAAAAAAGAGGAGCTTAATCGCCCCTCCACCTTTCATCCGTTTTCGGTTGCAAAGATATAAATAATCTGTTCGACTACAAAATATTAGAGAAAAAAAGATTGATTTAACGGTTCAAACGGGAATTATATTACAAACACACCCTTTCAACACTTCAAGATAAGGGGTAAAACATATAATCTTATGAGACAGAAGCTTATACTTTATGAAATGAATTATCACGTTCCATACTGCATGAGATGCACATGTCAAACACAACGAGATATGCATCTCGGACAACATGAGATGTACATCTCAAGCATACAATCTCTATTGTTTCAGGAAAAGAAGTAAGGAGATACAAACGGAAAGAAGATACTGTTGAAAGACAACGCGGAAAAATAAAAGGCCGATAGCTTGTTTCATGCTATCGGCCCTTTTACTATGGTTCTAAAGGTCTAAAAAACCTTGTCGTATCACTTATTCGGAGTCTCCCACTTCTTGGTATCCGTACAAACCACGTTCACCGTTTGGTCACCCGTCTGGATGCGGAAGTCACCTTTCTCCAAAATCCACTTGCCGTCATAGCCTACAAAAGCAAGGTCGGAGCCTTTCAGTTTCAGTGTCACGGTCTTTGTCTCGCCCGGTTTCAGTTCCACCTTTTCGAAAGCGCGAAGACGGCGGGTATCGGGAGTAAGAGAGGCAACGAGGTCGCTGCTGAAGAGCAGCACGCTTTCCTTACCAATGCGGTTGCCAGTATTCTTCACATCAACGGTGAAAGTAAGCACATCATCAGCGGTAAAGTCCGACTTATCCACCTTGAGGTTGCTGTATGCAAAGGTGGTATAGCTCAATCCATAACCGAACGCCCACTGTACAGACACTTGCGCATCGTAGTTATAAGCACCTTCCATCTGCTTGCCGATGTGTTCGCACGGTTTGTAGTCGTACGTAATCAGTGAGTTGATTTCTTTCGGATAAGTGAAAGGCATCTTTCCGCTGAAGTTGGCGTCGCCGGCAATGAGGTTTGCCAACGCATCGCCACCATAGTTACCCGGAAGCATAGTATTGACAACCGCTTTAACCAGTGGCTCGATGTCGGCAATCAGACGGGGACGGCCTTCGTTCAGTATCAGGACGATGGGTTTGCCGGTCTTGGCAAGAGCTTTCACCAAGTCAAGCTGATTCTGGGAGAGGGTAAGGTTTGTCAAATTACCCGGAGTCTCGCAGTAAGAGTTCTCACCGATGCAAGCCACGATGTAGTCGGCAGCCGCAGCGGCAGCTACAGCTTTCTCTATCTCCGGAGTGTTTTCTTCCCACCAGTTGCCACCTTGCTTATAAGTGACGCCAGCTTCGTAGATGATATTCTCCGCACCGAATTTATTGGTGAAGGCCTCGAGGATGGTATTATATTGGCCTGCATGCTCATCGGCCTTGTCACCCTGCCAAGAGTAGGACCAGCCGCCGTTGAGGCAACGCATGGAGTTGGCATTCGGACCGGTAACCAGCAACTTCTTGCCTTTTGCCAGCGGCAATATACCGTCTGTATTCTTCAGGAGTACCAAAGATTCTTCGGCAGCCTGGAGGGCGGCGGCGGCATGTTCTGCACCACCGAACAAGGGGAAGTCTTTCAAGTCATAATAGGGCTTTTCAAACAGATTGAGACGGTACTTCAGGCGCAGTACACGGCGAACAGCATCGTCAATGCGGCTCATGGGGACTTCTCCTTCTTCCACCAGCTCCTTCAAGAGTGTACAGAACTTCCAGTCGTACGGGTCCATAGACATGTCGATACCGGCATTGATGGCAAGCTTGATGGCTTCCTTCTTATCCTTGGCTATGTGGTCGCGGCTATAAAGGTTGTTGATGTCCGCCCAGTCAGTCACAATCATACCGTCCCAGTTGAGGTCTTCTTTCAGCCACTTGGTCAGCAGCTCATAGTTGGCATGGAAAGGCAGACCGTTGTTCATGGCGGAGTTCACCATCACGGAGAGGGCACCTGCTTTCACCATTTCCAGATAAGGAGCGAAATGCTTCTCACGCATATCCTGCTCGGTGATGGAAGACGGCGTACGGTCCTTACCGGAAACGGGAACACCATAACCCATATAGTGCTTCATACAAGCGGCAACGTTGTTCTCGCCAATCAGGTTGGGGTTCTCGCCCTGGAAACCGATAACTGCTTCACGTCCCATTTCGGCATTGACGTAGGCGTCTTCACCATAATTTTCCCACATACGAGGCCAGCGCGGGTCACGTCCGAGGTCGGTCACCGGGGCATACGTCCAGGGAATGCTTCCCGCCTTTGTTTCATAAGCGGAGATGCGTGCACCTTCACGTGTCAGTTCACGGTTGAAGGTAGCTCCCATATTGACGCCTTGCGGGAAGAAAGTACCACCCAGCGTATAGGTAGTTCCGTGTATCTGGTCTACACCGTACACACAAGGAATACCCATCACCTCCATGGATTTCTCCTGAATGCGTTTGATGATTTCCTGCCACTTCTCCACGCTTTGTGCCACACCGTTAGGCACGTTCAAGATGGAGCCTACTTTGTATTTTCCGATGACAGAGTCGAGCATCGCCTCGTCCAACTGGAAGCCCTGGGCATTCTCAATGCCTTGGATACGCATATAGAGCTTCATCATCACATCCTGCGAAGGCATCTCCTTGCCCAGCTTGAATTCCTTTTCAAGCTTGTATCTCCTAATGATTTTCTTCAGGTCGTTCACCGTGATGTTCTTCGGGTCGAGACCGGCAAAAGGATTGGCGCGTTTCTGCAGGAGGTCTATGGTGAGTTCGCACATCTGACCGACTTTCTCGTCAAGCGTCATCTTCTTCAGCAAAGTCTCAATCTGCTGTTCTATTTTCTCGTCTCTTGGAATGGCAGGCGCAACAGTGGTCTGCGCCGTAGAAGCAAGTACTAACCCTGATAGGGCTAAAGATAAGATTAACTTTTTACTCATGGTTGTGATATTGGTTTATAATAGTTGCACTATCTGTTTATACGAGGTACAAAGATAAGAACATCCTGCCATACCAAAGGGTACAACAGGATGTTTTTTAGGGTATGATTTGTTATTTTTTCAGACAATCCTACTCTCATCTCTTCAAGAGACTCATCGGTTCCTGAAGTTTCAGGATGTCGTTCGTCTTCTGCGTTGCGGCAGCTACTTCAGCCTCCAGCGTAGCCTTGATGTCGCGTGAGGAAGCTCCGACGAGGAACTTGTAGTTTCCGGGAGTTACCACCCATGCCGATGCAGCCTCATCATAAGAAGCCAGGCCGTCAGCATTCACTTTCAGCGTCACCACAACCGATTCACCCGGTTTCAGCTCCTTGGTCTTGGCAAAGGCCTTCAGTTCCTTTTCGGGTTTGTTGACAGCAGCATCAGGAGCGGATACATAAAGCTGAACCACTTCCTTACCTGCTACCTTACCGGTATTCTTCACTTCTACAGATACGGTATAGACACCGTTGTCTGCCTTGACAGCAGCCTTGTCGTAAGCAAAAGTGGTATAGGAAAGACCGTAACCGAAAGGATAGGAAACCTGCTTGCCAAAGGTGTCGAAGTAACGGTAACCCACGTAAATGTCCTCTTCGTAATTGGTATAGTCCACGTTCTTCACGTCGTTCTTCTTCCCGCCTTTGTTCATGAGGTCGGTGCTCACACGCATGTCTATCGGGAAGTTGTCGGAAGAAGCGGCATCTTCAAACTTCACCGGGAAAGTCATTGTCAGCTTGCCCGAAGGAGAAGCCTTGCCACTCAGCACGTCAGCCACACTGTTTCCTCCCTCCTGGCCTGCCTGCCATGCACAAAGAATGGCATCGGGAGCAGATTTCCAAGAAGCGGTTTCAATCACACCACCAATATTGAGCACTACCACTACCTTCTTTCCGGCAGCGTGGAAAGCATCGGACACAGCTTTCAACATGTTCTGTTCCTCTTTGGTGAGGTTGAAGTCGGCTACCATACGGTCAAGGAACTCACCGGAGGTACGTCCCAGCGTCACCAGTGCCACATCGGCCTTGGCAGCCTGCTCGCGGATGACTTGTGCGGAAACAGCCATCTCAGCCGGACGGGTATCGGGCATGAACCACTCTTTCTTATCTTTGGACAGACGTTCTTTCTCGGTTTTCAGGTAAGCTTCATAGCTATTCTTCAGCGCTTCATCCACCACATAGCCGGCATTCTTCAAGCCGTCCAATAGCGAAACGGTATAAGCGCGGTTCACGTTGCCCGAACCTGTACCGCCTGCAATGAAATCGTAGGAAGTGCAACCGAAGAGTGCCACGTTCTTCACGTCGGCAGCCAGCGGCAGAGCACCGTTATCGTTCTTCAGCAATACCATACCTTCCGTTGCCGACTGGCGAGTAACGGCAGCATGCGCCTTCAAATCAGGCTTGTTGGAGTATTTATATCCCTTGAAGTGGGGAGTCTGGAGAATCATCTCCAGAATACGCTTCACATTCTGATTGAGGATGGCTTCATCTAACGCTCCGTCCTGCACACCCTTCACGATGGCTTCGTACTGCTTGGGCAGACCGGGCTGCAACATGTCATTGCCTGCCACCATCTGTGCCACGGCATCCTTGCCGCCAAACCAGTCGGTCATCACCATGCCCTTGAAGCCCCATTCGTCGCGCAACATGGTTGTCTGCAACTCCTTGTTTTCCGAAGTGTAGACACCGTTCAGGTAGTTGTATGAGGACATCACGGTCCAAGGAGCGGATTCCTTCACGGCAATCTCGAATCCTTTCAAGTAGATTTCGCGCAAGGCGCGTGGAGATACATGCGCATCCGTAGCCATACGGTTGGTTTCCTGGTTGTTCACAGCAAAGTGCTTGATACTGGTACCCACACCGTTGCTCTGCACACCACGTACGTAGGCGGCGGCAATCTTACCCGACACCAACGGGTCTTCAGAATAATACTCGAAGTTACGTCCGCAAAGCGGGTTACGGTGAATGTTCAGCGCCGGAGCCAACAGCACGTCCGCACCGTATTCCAGCACTTCGTTACCGATGGACTGACCTACACTTTCCACCAGTTCCTGGTCCCAGGTAGAGGCGAGCAAAGTTCCGATAGGGAAATGAGTACAATAGTACGTAGCCGAATCCCCCTCACGCTTGGGGTCGATACGCAGTCCGGCGGGACCATCAGCCAGCACCACAGCGGGAATGCCGAGGCGTTCAATCGGGTATGTGGTTCCTGCCGCACCCGGCACCAGCTTTCTCGTTGCACCGATTACGGCACTGTCACCCGAGAAACCTGCCATACCGGTACCCACTACCAGATGCGCCTTTTCTTCCAAGGTCATGGCGCCAATCACCTCATCCAGAGAGGACTTTCCAAGCTGCGGCACACCCGGTCCGCAAGCTGACAAAACAGCCATTGCTGCTGCCATGGATATGATATTCTTCTTCATAATCTTATTTAAATATCTTCGGTGCGAATTCTGTCAGGTAAATACGCCAGTTCTTCCAGATATGACCTTCTCCGGTTTCATAATATTCATATTTGTAACCCTTCTCGTCCAACATCTTGCGGTAGTCGTTATTGGCCTGGAACAAGAAGTCTTTATTACCGATAGCGATGTAATAGAGTGACGGTTTCTTGGCAAACTGGGTTTTCAGTTTGGCTTCAAGGTTGTCATAAATCGGAGACTTCACATCTTTGTTGGGCATGATGGCAGCCGAGAACAGCCCTACATAGTCGAACATGTCCGGATATTGCTTGGAGATGTGCATGGAGTGGAAACCTCCCATAGAGAGACCAGCAATGGCACGCCCCTTCTTGTTGGCCTGTGTACGGTAAGTCTTATCAATGAATTTCACCACGTCGGGGAAAGCCGTTTCGAAAGAGCCTTCCATCGTCTTGGGCAGATTCATGCTGGGAGCGGCAAAACCCAGTGACGATTCACCCGGAGCAGCCTCCAACGCAGCGTTACCGTTGGTCATTACTACAATCATCGGCTTGGCCTTGCCTTGGGCGATGAGGTTATCCAGAATCTGTGCCGTACGTCCCAGTTCGCTCCATGCGTTCTCGTCGCCACCCATGCCGTGTAGCAGGTAGAAGACGGGGTAGCGCTTGCCGCTTGTCTCATATCCGGCAGGCATATAGACAGTCAGGCGGCGGTCCATACCCAGCGTAGGGCTGTTGTACCATACCTTAGATACCGTTCCATGAGGAACCTTATTCACTTTGTAGAGGTCGATGCGCTCGTCACCACCGATGATGAATACATTCGTCACGCTTGCCACGTCTCGAATCATATAGACGTTGGCAGGGTCATTAATCTTCAGTCCGTCTACCAGGAAAGTGTAGCTGTAGAGTTCTGGTTTCAGCGGTTCGGGAGTAGTGAATTCCCACACACCGTCCTTGTTCTCTTTCAAATCTGCCACACCCGGACCATCAAACTCACCAAAAGGAGTCTTGATTTTCTGCGTAGGCAGGAAGTCGCCGGTTACTTGCACCTTTACGGCTTTCGGCGCCTTCAAGCGGAAAGTTACTGTATTGTTGTCGTGTATCTCAGGTGAGACCACGGGAGCGCCTCCCCAGAGAGCTTGTTGCGCGAAAGTCATCGCACACATCAGCAACAGAGCTGACAAAATAGAAATTCTTTTCATGATACGTATGTTATTTTGTTATTAAATTAGTTATACCAAATCCTCTTATTTGAACAACTTCGGCGCGAACTCCGTCAGATAGATTCGCCAGTTCCTCCAGATATGTCCCTCGCCCGTTTCAAGATACTCGTACTTATAACCATTGTCGTCAAGCAACTTGCGAAAATCGGCCACACCTTTATAAACAAAGTCCGTCTTGCCGCATGCGATGAAGTAAAGAGCCGGTTTCTTGGCAAACTGAGTCTTCAGCTTACCTTCGAAGTCGGTATAGACCGGACACGTCGATTTATCGTTTCCGGTACTTGCACCGGAGAAAAGACCTACATAGTCGAACATGTCCGGGCAATACTTGGAAATATTGCAAGAGTGGAAACTACCCATAGAAAGCCCGGCAATAGCACGGTTCTTCTTATTGGCAAGAGTGCGGAAATTCTTCTCCACGAACTTCACAATTTCGGGAAACGAGAGTTCAAAAGCACCTTCCGCCACCTTCGCTCTTTCGTCGGGACGCATGGAGGGGGCAACAAAACCCTTGGGAGATTCACCTGCAGCAGCATCTTGCCAAGCATTGCCGTTAGTCATCACCACAATCATAGGTTTAGCCTTGCCTTGTGCAATGAGATTATCCAATATCTGCGAAGTACGGCCAAGAGCAATCCAAGCTTCCTCATCACCACCTGCACCATGAAGCAGATAAAATACCGGATAACGCTTGCCGCTGGTTTCATAACCAGCCGGAGTGTAAATCGTCAGACGGCGGTCCATTCCCAGCGAAGGACTATTGTACCACATGCGACTTACCGTTCCATGGGGTACCTTATTCACTTTATACAAATCGGCACGGTCACCACCGATGATAAATACATTGGTCACGGTAGCCACATCCCGAATCATGTAAACATTGCTCGGGTCCATCATTCTCAATCCATCCACAATAAAGGAGTATCCATAAAGTTCCGGCTTCAATGGTTCGGGAGTAGTAAATTCCCAAACGCCATCCTTCCCCTCTGTCAAATCGGCAATGCCCGGTGCATCATAATCGCCACGAGGAGTCTTAATAGTTTGTGGAGGCAGAAAATCACCGGTAATCTGCACCCTTACAGCCTTAGGAGCTTTCAAGCGAAAAGTAACCGTGTTGTCGTCATGAATATCAGGAGAGACAACTGCCGCACCTCCCCAAAGAGCTTGCTGTGCAAAAAGGGTGACACAGCAGACCAGCAGCATCGCTGCCAAACTTAATAATCTTTTCATAATTTCTTATATTAAATGAATTAGCTTCTTGTTATTTAGCAAAGCTGCGACTTACAAAAGGCAGGCACATATAAAGTGCCGAATGCCAATATTCGCTGGTATGTCCGCCATCCCGCACACGGAACTGGCAAGGGATACCGGCATTACGCATCGCCTGGAAAAACTCTATATTACGGTCCAGCAGAAAGTCATCGTCTCCGCAATCCACAAACCACTGTACTGTACGAAGCTGTGCCTTACGCGCATCATCTGCCTCAACCACATACCTGATGCAACTATGTTCCTGCACAGAACGCGTCAGCACAGCCATCTTGTTTGTGGGGTCGGGATCTTTTCCCACCTCCTCACCACTGACGGGGATGTTCATCAAAGCACTCATGGCATAGGCAGCACAATACATATCCGGATAGCGTTGTGCATAGCTCGTCGTTCCACCTCCGCCCATAGAAAGTCCGGCAATGGCACGATGCTGCTTATCACCTTTCACCCGGTAGGTCTTCTCTATATAAGGAAGGAACTCCTTATAGAAGAAATCTTCGTAAGCCCATCCCGGCATGTTGAAGTAGCCGTTCCAGCAAGTGGCCGGATTGCCTCCTGCATTGGGGCTGACGATAATCATCTCGCAAGCCTCGCCCGATGCCACCAACTGGTCCATCACGTCCTTCACACGTTGGTCTGTAAACCAACTGGTATTCACCCCCGACATGCCGTGCAGCAAATAGAGGATAGGATATTTCCTATCCGTTTCATTGCTATAGCTTTGCGGCAGATAGATGGTGTAGGCACGGTGTGCTTTCAATACCTGGCTGTAGATGCTGTCGGTCACTACCTTGCTTTGCGGTCCCCATGCAGGATTTTGTGCATTTGCCATCCACAGCAAGCAGACGGCTAAAAGAGAGAGTATCAATCTTTTCATGGTATCGATTTAAAAATGTACTACAAAATAAGCGTTTTCCACTCTAAAACTAATTGATATATATCAGTTTTTTCACGCATATCCCCCTCATCTCTTCACCATCGGATACACAGCCACAGGCACTTGCGCCCGCATGGCATCATGCACTTTCTGCTTGCGTGCCTTTGTCACCCTCTGTACCGCTGTGCAACGCACATCGGCCGAAGATGCGGCAACCATCCACTGATATTCACCCTTAGCCAACTCCCAAGAGCTGTTTTTCTCATTAAAGGAAGCCATGTCCATCACGTTCCAAGTCAGAATCAGTGTCTGGCTCTCGCCCGGCTGGAGCAAGGCAGTTTTGCCGAAGGCCTTCAACTCCTTGGCAGGCTTGTCAAGTCCCCCATTCGGAGCTTTCACATAGAGTTGTACAGCTTCACGCCCTGCCACCTTGCCGATGTTCTTCACGCTCACTTTCAACTCACAGCGGTCGGCATCCATTTTGGCGTTCTCTACCGCATAGTCAAAAGCAGTATAGCTCAAACCATGACCGAACGGATAGGAAACCTCTTTACCGAAAGTGTCGAAATAGCGATAACCCACATAGATTCCCTCTTCATAGTTGGTGAAATCCACATTTTTCTCCGGTTCCTTCGGTTTCTCCTCTTTCTTTTCGGACTTGAAGTTCATGCCGGTACCCATAGCAAACGACGGCATCTTGAACTCGTAATCAAAAGGGAAGTTAGCATCCGACGGCGCATCGCCATATTTCACGGCAAACGTCATGGGTAACTTGCCCGAAGGATTCACCTTTCCGGTCAGGATGTCCATGATACAATTACCCACCTCTTGTCCCGGCTGGAAGGCACAAACCACTGCATCTGCCAGTCCCTTCCAAGAAGCAGTCTCCACCGGGCTGCAGATGTTGAGAACCACCACCAGTTTCTTGCCTGCAGCATGATAAGCGGCAGACACTTGCTTAATCAGAGCCAATTCGTTCTCCTTCAGGAGGAAATCTTCCACACGGCGGTCACAGCCCTCGCCACTGACACGCCCCAGCGTAAGCACGGCAATGTCGTTGGCCTTCACTTGTGCAGCCAGTTCCTCGGCAGTGGGCAGGAACTCCTCGGCACGGGGCAGCGGAGTAAAGGCGAAAGGCGGTTTTCCGTGAGGAAAAAGCCGTTTCTGCTCGTCGGCCATATGCTTCTTGTAGCGATTCAGCAATTCTTTGTCCACGATGTAACCCGCATTGCGCAAACCTTCTACCATAGAAACCGTGTAATAGCCGATGCCCGTACTGCCAAAGCCCATGCCGGCAGGAACCATGTCATAGGAAGTAGTTCCATAAAGGGCCACTTTTTTGATGCCGGCAGCCATGGGTAGCGCCTGCTTGTTATCCAGCAGCACGATACCTTCCGCACCTATCTCACGGTCTACTTGCGCATGAGCCTCCAAATCGGTTTTATTGGGATACTCGTAGCCGGCAAAGGTATGGCTCTTGACCACAAACTCCAGCACACGCTTCACGCTGCGGTCGAGGAGTGCCAAATCCAGTGTACCGTTCTCTACGGCTTCCAAAATAGCTTTATACTGGCGGTCTTGCCCCGGTTGCAGCATGTCGTTTCCTGCTACGATGGAGGTCACGGCATCTTTTCCGGCATTCCAGTCGGACATCACCAGTCCCTTGAATCCCCATTCGTCGCGGAGGATGTCCTCTGTCAGTTCGCGGTCCTCGCAGGTATATTTGCCGTTCACCTTATTGTAGGCGGTCATCACGCTCCAGGGCTGAGACTCTTTGACAGCAATCTCGAAGCACTTCAAATACAGCTCGCGCAAGGGGCGCTGTGTCAGATGAGAATCGTTGTTATTGCGGTTGGTCTCCTGGTTGTTCACGGCAAAGTGTTTCAGGCAGGTACCTGTCCCCCGGCTCTGGACTCCGTTGATATAGGCAGCAGCCATTTTACCAGCCAACACCGGATCTTCCGAATAATATTCATGGTTACGTCCACAAAGCACATTTCGCATCAGGTTGACACCCGGTGCCAGCAACACATCCAAACCATAATCCTTCACTTCCATACCCAAAGTACGTCCCACCTTATGGGCTGCATCCGGATTGAAAGTAGCTGCCACCGTGGTGCTGGAAGGGAATTCCGTAGCATGATAAGTACGGCTGTCGAATTCCCGCTTGGCAGCCATCGCCAACCGGTGCGGTCCGTCGGCAAGATAGGCGGAAGGGATACCCAGTCGGGGAATGTCGTAAGTACGTCCCGCTGTTCCTGGAAACTTGGTATCACTTCCCATCGACATTCCACAACCGATGACGAGGTGTACCTTCTCTTCGAGGGTCATGGCACTGACCACTTCGTCGATATTGTCGGCACGCAGTCTGACTGACTGATTCGAACCGGTCACCTGTGCAGTCAAAGCAGATGCCAGACAGAGTGAAAATAAAGTAATTGACAATCTTCTCATATATATTATATTTAAAAAGCTACAAAAGAAGCCCCCGTACAATTAGCTGATTCCCACGGGGGACTTCTTCTACAAACAATTAATCAGTTAGAAAAATCTAATTTTGTCTATCTGCATCAGATGACAAAGTTAGATTTTGATTCTTTATACGCTTTACCAACCTGCATTTTGTTCCATATTCGGATTCAAACGGATCTCCTTTGCCGGAATAGGCAACAAATAATGTCTTTCCTTGAAACCATAACGCGTTTTATCCTTGTTATACTGAATGTATTCTACCGCTACATTATCCGGCTCATCTTTTCCTGCCTTATTTGACAAGATAGGTGTTCTTTCACCCTGATCCTTAAGCAAAGCCTCCGCATCTTTCCAACGGATAATATCCTGATAACGGGTATATTCAGAACAGAGTTCCAGTCTCTTTTCCAATTTAATGGCATCCAAGGTAGCCGTCTTTGCATCCAATCTTGCACGCTGACGCACCTCATTCAAGCAAGCATCAGCTTCGGATTGATTGCCATCCTTCAGGTTTGCTTCAGCCGCCAGTAACAAGACTTCAGCATAACGCATCCAACGATAGTTATTATATGAACACCAGAACCCAGCAGGAGATTCTACATTCGAGAAGCGACGCTTCCACATGAAATAACCTTCATTAATCAAACTCTGCCCTTTGGCAACCTTGACACCCAATTGAGAAATTTGGTCATAGGTTTTCATTGTCTGATTCAACCGATAACCATCTACACCCTCTTCCTGAACAAATGCATCATACAACTTTTTCTGAGGAACCATAAATCCCCATCCGGTACCATTAAACTGATTGTTAGAGCCAGACATATCCAACTTATCAGTGCGCCAATGATTCATCACCTCAAAGAAACTGAACTCATCCATGGAATTACTTGCATCAAAAATACGGTTACTTTCGAGCATACTTTCACAATTATACTCAGCCTTGTAGGTCAAGATATCCTCATAATTTCCATCATAAAGTTTATACTTACCACTAGCTCTAACTTCATTCAAGACAACAGCAGCTTCATGGAATTTTTCTTGCCATAAATAAGCTTTACCCAATATAGCTTGTGCCAACTGCTTGGTAACACGCCATGTCGTTTTATCATCTACACTCTTCTTTTCCTCCAAGAGTCCTGAATTGATAGCTTCAGTCAGGTCCCGCTCTATCAACGCCCAAATATCAGCCTTAGGCGAACGAGCCAACTGATATTCGGATTTATCAAGTTCATGGTCTACCAATGGTACATCACCCCACATAGAAACTAAATCAAAATAAGCAAAAGCACGGAAGAACTTGGCTTCAGCACAAGCCTTCTTCTTCAAATCAGTATCAGGCTCAACACGTCCCAGAATCACATTCGCCTTATAAATAAGCTGATAGTAGCTTTCCCATACGCCTCCGATAAAACTTTGGTCTGAGCCAAATGAATATTCATTACAGCCTTCCAGCTCTGCATTGTCATTACGACCACCACCACCTGCCCAAACATCGTCCGAAAGGGCATTCTTCATCATCGTATAGTTATAGTATGTACCCTTGAGTTGTATATAAAGCGCATCAGCCGCTGCTTGAGCTTGTTCGTCAGTTTTATAATAAGTGGAAAAGTCCAATACACCTTTTTGAGGTATATCCAATTTGTCTTCACACGAAGTGCCAGCCAATATAAGGAGCGCTCCGAGCATTAAAGAATATCTTAATTTCATATGTTTTTCATTTTAATAAGTTCATAAAAATCAGAATGTCACACTCAAACCAAGAACAACCTTCTTTGAATTAGGATAACTACCTTTATCCACACCTAATGAATTTCCGACACCGGTAACTTCAGGGTCAAAACCAGGATAGTCTGTAAAAGTAAAGAAGTCCTCAAGTGAGCCATATATACGTAGATTTTCAATTGCTACCTTCTTAATCAGTTGCTTCGGGAAAGAATAACCTAACTGAATCTGTTTAATTTTAAAATAAGAACCGTCAAATACACAACCGGAAGAAGTCAGATACTTGGTATAATCTGTAGCGCCTGATGCAGGAGTCTTCCCATTGCGATTGCTTTCTGTCCAGCGGTTTTTTGTAAAATAAGTCAGCTGATTCAAATTGTAATCCACACGGTTCAAGCCACAGAACACATCGTTACCTTGAGAACCCGTACCAAACAAGATAAAATCAAATCCCTTCCAAGCTGCATTCAAGGTAATACCATAAGTATAGTCGGCAATTCCCTTACCAATTTCTGTCTTATCATTATCCGTAATACCTTCTACACCATCAATATCTCTAAAGATTGGCTCACCGGTTTTTGAATCCACACCCATGAAATCATAACCATAAAAATACCACGCGGGCTTACCTACCTCAAAACGAGTAATGGCTCCATAAGTCACATAAGTAGCCCCATCAATACTTGATAAAGACTCATGCATCTTGGTCACTTTATTCTTCAATGTAGCAACGTTGGCACGGACACCATAAGCAAAGTCACCAATACGATCTTGCCATCCCAGTTCCAATTCAAACCCCTTGTTCGTAATATTACCGGCATTAACTGGCGAGAAACTGTTACCTACTACAGTTGAAGCCTTAATGCCCGAAACAATCAGGTCTTTTGTCTTTTTATGGAAATAATCGGCTGTAACAGTCAAACGGCTATTCAAGAAACGGGCATCAATACCTATATTGGTTTGTTCAGAAGTTTCCCATTTAAGTCCGTCATTACCGGTAGCAGAGGGAGCATAACCATTGATGTAAGAGAAATTATTATTATCACCTACAGCCAAATGCCCGGTAGCACCAATTGATACATTCCATTTATAACCGCCCAATGATGCAGTAGAACCATTCTGTCCCCAACTGGCACGGAGCTTTAATTGTGACAGCCAGTCTTCAGTTCCTTTCATAAAATTTTCCTCCGAAAGAACCCAACCCAAAGAAACTGCCGGGAAATAGCCCCAACGTTTGTTCTTTGGCAACACAGAGAGGTCAGCAGCATCGGCACGCAGTGAGAACTGAGCCATGTACTTTCCGGCATAGTCATAATTCAAACGTCCGAAGTAAGATAATTTACGAGTATAGGTAGGCTCACCACCACTTACATCCTTTACAGCATCAGATGTAGCATAGGCAAAGTAGAAGAAATTAGGATCATTCTGCAAGAAACCCAAATGCGAAACTCTGTTAATCACATTTCCCCACATATCTGTAGTATCTTCATTATATCCCTTCTTACTTCCGCTAACGCCATAAGAACGGCTCTGACTATAAGAAGTTCCCAACATCAATGTTGCGTTGTGTTTGCCAAAAGAACGGGTGTAGTTCAAAAAGTTCTCCCACTGATAATAGGTTGGGCTATAATCCGAAGCCGAAACCTCCACCCAATCACGTTTAGCCTTGTCAGTATAGTAATAAGATTGCCCCACGCCATAAGAGGAAGTTGAAGCCAAACGATAAGAAAGACGAGAAGTAACGGTAAGCCCCTTGATAGGCATAAAATTCAAATAAGTAGAACCATTGATATTAAAGCCTCTGTTCTTGGTATAAGAGTTGTCACGCATGGCAAAAGGATTGATAGCTTCGGCATTGCCAGTGAAAGCTGATACACCATAAAGGTTGCCGTTTCCATCGCCCAACATATTCTTATGATCCTTATAGATGGTAGCCATATTCAACGGCAAGTCATCAATAGGATAAAGAGGCTTGGTCAGAGGGTCTAATTGTAATACAGAAAGCATCATGCTACCATACTCATTGCCCTCGGCTACGGACTGAGTTTTGTAGTGCTCAATCTGATTATTGGTACCTACCTCCAGCCAAGGTTTGATTTTCCAGCTGGCATTTACCATTCCCGTGAGTCGTTCATAAGTATCGGCATTGCCGACAATCATACCGTCGTTATCAAGGTGGGACAATGACAGATAGAAAGAACCTCTGTCGCTACCACCTTGGAAAGTCACATTATGACGTACCATCGAACTGTTTTCAAAAGCCTCATCGACCCAATCCGTATCGGTTTTTCCATCCCAATAGGTATCAAAAGCACTCTGGGTAAGCTTCTTGTTTTCCAAGAAGAATTCCTTGTACTGCGCAGCATTCATTACTTCGGGTACTTTACCCAAACTCTGTGAAGTATATTGAAAATCGTATGTGATTTTACCGTTTCCTTTTCCTTTCTTCGTAGTAATCAATACTACACCGTTACCGGCAGCAGCGCCATAGATAGCTGCAGAAGCACCATCCTTCAAAACTTCCATAGACTCAATGTCATTAGGGTCGATACCACCAATATCGCTGGCAATACGTCCATCCACTACATACAACGGGTCACAAGAACCGTTAGAGCTTATTCCACGGATACGTACCTGCGGAGAAGCACCCGGTTTGGCCGATGCACTGAGCACCTGCACACCGGCAGTCTTACCCTGCAATGCCTGCTCAGCACGGGTAATGGTACGTGCTTCCATATCTTCTGATTTTACCGAAGATACGGCACCGGTCAGTGAACTTTTCTTCTGCACGCCGTAACCTACCACCACCACTTCATCCAGCGTTTTAGTGTCTTCTTTCAATATCACATTCATTACTCCTGCCACTGCTTTCTTTTCTTGTGTCAGGTAGCCGATGTAGGAATAGACAATCGTCGCTCCTTCTTTCACAGACAAAGAGTAGTTGCCGTCCATATCCGTAATGACACCGTTGGTAGTGCCTTTCTCAAAGATACTCACGCCAATCATCGGTTCATTCAGGTCGTCAGTAACCCTACCGTTCACCTTTATAGTCTGGGCTTGTGCCAGACTGAAAGGAAGACAGATCAATAGGAAGAGTGCCATAGCTGCAAGTCTCTTCCGAGCTGTTTGCTTCAGATTTTGTTTCATTTGATTAAATTAGATTTATGTTAATAATAAAAGGTTTCTTAAGAAAGTGTCAGAACCCACGTGTAGGAAATGCCATCACTACCTCCAGCAGTTCCTTGTCATGGTTATACTTCACTTGGCAATCGTTATTGAAAATCATCGTTGCTCCCTTTTCTGCGGTATAAGGTTCCCACTCGGGTAACCCTTCGGCATTGGGATTGCCCGTACGGGCAAAGTTCAACCACGCGCTGCTCATCTTTTCGCCCAAAGCTTGTGCTTCAGCGCCACCCCCGGTCATGGAAGCGTGGCGCACTACATTGTTGAAGGCAAAGGGAATGTCCATGCAGTGCGTGCTGCGAAACATGCCGTCAAGTACGGGCGATTCCCACGCGAACATGTACATATAGACCGGAGCACCCTGCTGCGCAGCTTTCAGTTTAGCCTGCTCCACAGCACCGGGACGGAACACGAAGTCCACATCCACCAAATCTTTAGGCTGATAGCCGGGGTAGGCTTTCTCGAAAGCGGTAAGGAACTCGTCCGTACGTTCGCCGTATTTCTTTTGCAGGAATTCCACCGCTTTTTCTTTGGTAATGGTACGAAAAGCGGGGACATAAGTACTCATGGTAAATTCGTGCAGAGTAGTGCCAATCATCACCGGAATGCCCTTGCTTTGTGCTGGAGCTTGAGGGTCGAAAGGCTGTACGGGCAGTACATCGCCGTCCACCGTAGGCGCCCAGCCAAAAATGAAGGAAGACACCCCCTCCTTCTCTGCCTCTGCACGCACTTTGGCTATCGCCTTGTCACCGGCGGCAAGCACCTTGTCATACGGCATCTTGCAGAGTTCGTCTATCTGCGAAGCCTTCAGACCAAGTTCTTCCATCACGGCACTGCCAATGCGACGAGAATACTTTTGCTCCATCGTGCGAAGCATAGATCCGCTTTGTACAATGGCTTTATGGAACAAGCCTCTCGCCGATGGCGTGGCAAGTAGCGTAGAGACCTTGCCTCCTCCACCGGATTGACCGAAAATGGTAACATTCCGAGCATCTCCACCGAAGGATTCTATATTCTTATTCACCCATTGCAGTGCCGCCACCAGATCAAGCAGTCCGGCATTGCCCGATTTTGCATATTTATCGCCATAGGCGGAAAGGTCGAGAAAACCCAGGACGTTGAGACGATGATTCAGCGTCACAACCACTGCATCCCCTTTCTTTGCCAGATTTGTTCCGTCATACGAGGGAAGCTCCTGACCACTGCCGGCGGAATAACCTCCACCATGCAGCCACACCATGACGGGGCGTTTCTTCCCGTCTTTCAGTCCCGGTGTCCAGATATTCACCCGCAGACAATTCTCGTCAGGATAACCGTCATCCCAGTTGAAGGCAAACGCCTGCTCGTCGCTGTACCATCCCATGCGCTTGCCTTGCGGACAAGTAGGGCCGTAGGCACGGCTGCTGCGGACGCCTTCCCATTTATCAGCGGCCACGGGCGGCATAAAACGTTCGGCTTTGGCATATGGGATACCTTTATATATATAGATACCATTTTCCACATATCCGGCTACTTTTCCTGATTCAGTCTCGGCAATGGCGGTTGCCGAAGAAGCCGTAATCTCCCCCTCCTGCCCACAAGCAGATGCTTTCTCTATTTTAGCTGTCCCTCCGCACGAGGAAAGTAGGATGGCGGAGAATGCTAACACTGACAAGAATTGCTTTTTCATATTATGTATTAGTTTTATGTTTTTATGATTGCAATATTAGCACATTCTCCCCAGAAGGATTTTCTACGTTATCCAAACGGCTTTCCCCGATGTTCAAAACAGCTTTCTCCAATGTTCAAATGTTTGCAGATTTGTTCAAAACATGCTCTCCGGCAGTCTCTCTCTCAATTTTTATGAGTATTTTCGCATCGTAATGCAGAGATTCGTTGAACAAAACAAATGGATGACATGCCAATGCTTTTAGTCTACACTATATATTATGAAATACATTAAATACTTACTTCTATTGTGTTTAATCACCGCATGCAACCCGTCGGACACAAAGCCCGCACCGGAAGGCAGCATCGAAAGCCCCGTCATCACCAATGACCTCTCCAATCAGAAGGTCACCGCCTTTGCCGAAGATGCACAAGGACACATTTGGATAGGAACTTCACGAGGGGTAAACAAATATAATGTACACGAATATCATCAGTATTACTGTACGGATGACTCGCTGGATATACCCGACAATCAAATCAACGACCTCTTCCGTGATTCACAAGGCCGGTTGTGGGTAGTCACCGTAAATGGAACCAGCCTATACACAGACAAAGATAATTTCCAAAATATCCCACTGGACTTCCCCAATAAAAACGGCATCCAAATACTCGAGAACAAAGACGGAAAGATTTTTCTGAACATGATGCACAACCTTGCCGTATATAATCCACAAACACACAAATTTGACGTACCCATCAAGATATTTGACCCAAACTATACCTTCAACAACCGCTGCTTCATAGACCAGAGCAACAAACTGTGGGCAGTGACCCCACTGTCTCTGCGCCGCTACAACTCCTCCACACTAGCGCTGGAAGACTCCATTCCAATGCAAGGCATTTTTCCCACCCACTTCTTCATGCACACCAACGGAATCCTATGGCTGGCGGGAAACCGCCAGATAACATTGTTCGACACACATACGCACAAATTCAAGGAAACACCCCAAGCCCTTCGGAGCCATCCGTTGCTGCTGCATGCCAACGTCAACTACATCCACCCTTACGGCAGCAACAGCCTGCTGCTGAATACCGACCAACAAGGAATGTTTCTCTACAACTACGTGGAAGGATACGTGATACATCAGAGCGAAAACGGTTTTCCCTTCGAAGTGCCTCACTTCAAGATAAGCACCATGTTTACCGACTCACAGAAAAACCTGTGGATAGGCTCTGTAGACCAAGGCTATGTCGTGCGTTACAACTATAAAGAACGTTTCAACACCAATAATCATCTCAGCTCATACCTGAACCGAAAGTCAGTGCTGTCCGTGGCAGTGGACAAGGAGCGAAATCTCTGGATGGCCACCATGATAGACGGGCTGTACGTTTACAACATGGACAGCCACGAAGTGAAAGAAGTGGACTCGGCTGGACTTCCGGGAAAAAGCGCTACCGACAAACCGGACATCACACGCGTATTCGTAGATGATGAGGGCTACATCTGGCTGGCGGCCCTCTATGCGAGCAAGGTGATGAAATGCAGCTATAAAAACGGCATACTGAAGACAGAGTCTATTCATGACATCTTCCTACCACTGTCGTTTGCACAAGATCGTTGTGGAACAATTTGGGTGGGTACATACAGCCCTAAACTTTATGCCAAAAAGCGTAAAGAAAAAGAATTTGTCCAAACAAAAGTATTTTCCTGGACGGGAACCTTCATACCCGGACTCCTTCCACGCAACAACGGAAAGATGTGGACCACTGCCTTCATGAACCCAGTCATGCAAATCAATCCCGACAATTGGGAAAGCGCTGAAGTACCATTCGAGAACACCGACTGGCAAGCTTGTATCCAACGTTCAGTATTCATCCCTACCGACATCTTCGAAGACAGTCGTGGAGATGTATGGATTGGGACCGTCAGCAACGGACTGCTGCACTATTCTGCCGCCACCGGAAAAATCGAGACCATAGAGGGTACACCCTGCCGGGACATCTCTTGCATTGAGGAAGATGCACAAGGCAATATATGGGCAGGCACACAATACGGGCTGGGCAAATATGACCGCACCGTAGGGAAATTTACCAACTACTATGCCGCCGACGGCATAGGCGGCAATCAGTTTTACGACCGTTCTTCATGCCGCCTGCCCGACGGGACACTTGTTTTTGGCGGTACGCACGGGCTGACTTTCTTCAACCCTATGGACGTAAGTACCAAACGGGAAATTCCACTGCTCTTCGAGGATTTGAAGATACACAACCGGTTGGCACGCCCACAAGACAGCGAAAGTATAGACAAGCACCTCTCCTACCGACCGGACATCTGCCTGGACCACAATCAGAATGGTTTCAGCATCTCCTTTGCCGCACTGGACTACTGCGAATATGAACGCGTACATTATTATTACAAGATGGACGGTTTCGACAAATATTGGATTGATGCCCGCAACAACCGCGAGGCCTACTATGCCAATCTGCCTGCCGGTACCTACACCTTCAAAGTTAAAATAACCAATAACGACAAGAGCATTGTAGAAAGGGAGAATTCCATACGCGTCATCGTAAAGCCCGCCCCTTGGCAAACGTGGTGGGCATGGTGTATCTATCTGCTTATTGCCGCCGCCATCATCGGTATCTTCATCCGTGCCTGGCTACGCATTAAGCAGGAAAAAGAAACCGCCCGACGCGCCAAACAGGAGAAGGAGCAGGAACAACGGGTGAACCGCATGAACATGAGTTTCTTTGCCAACATCTCGCACGAGTTCCGCACCCCACTCACCATGATTTCGGGTCCGGTAACACAACTTTGCGAAAGTCCCAAAATAGAGGGAGAAAACAAACAACTGCTTTACATCGTACAACGCAGTGTGGGGCGCATGCTCCGTCTGGTGAACCAGCTGATGGACTTCAACAAACTGGAGAATGACACCCTGAAGCTGCGAGTGAAACGGACTGACATCATCTCGCAACTGCAACGCTTTGTAGATATTTTCCGCATCAACGCCAACGAGAAAGGCATCGCACTGAACACTTATGGCCTGGAGGATACTTTCCTCATGTGGCTGGACGTGGACAAGCTGGACAAGATTGTAGGAAACCTGCTTTCAAACGCCTTGAAGTTCACTCCGAACGGTGGGAAAGTGGAACTGTGCTTCGACGTCATTACCCGCGAAGAGGCTGCGCGTCTCTTTACGCTGACCGACAAAGACATCGACACGCAATACGTCAAAGTTGCCGTGGCCGACAGCGGGAACGGAATCCCCGAGGAACAGTTGGAGAAGGTATTCGAACGCTACTACCAACTGGACAATCAATCCAAAGGCACCTATAACTGGGGAACCGGCATCGGCTTGTACTATGCCCGCAGCCTGGCGCTGCTGCATCACGGCTATCTGAAAGCCGGTAACCGTACCGAAGGAAGCGGAGCCGTCTTCACCCTGCTGCTGCCGGTGAATGACCTCTCCTATACCCCCGAAGAATGTACCCTCCCCGAAGAAGAACAGAACAAGGCGTTTCCGATACAAACGGAAGAACAGTATCAACTGGAAAACACAGAGAGCATCCGGCAACAAAAGCAAACCCTGCTGGTGGTAGACGATGATACGGAAGTGGCCCACTACCTGAAGGCCCTGCTTTCTCCCGTCTACAAAGTTGTCTGCCGCTTCGATGCCGACAGCGCCTTCAAAGCCATGAGCGAAGAAGCTCCCGACCTCGTACTGAGCGATGTAGTGATGCCCGGAAGAAACGGTTACGACCTCTGCCGACAGATAAAGGAAGACTTGCAACTATGCCACATCCCCGTGATACTGGTAACAGCCAAAGCTACTGTAGAGAACCAGGTGGAAGGTCTGAATACCGGTGCAGATGCCTACGTAACGAAACCTTTCGAGCCCAACTACCTGCTGGCGCTTATCAAATCCCAGTTGAAGAACCGTGAGAAAGTGCGCAGTCTCCTGAGCCGTTCCACCCAAACGGATGAGATTGAGGAGAACGTGCTCTCCCCGCAAGACAACACCTTCATGACCGAACTTTACCACCTGATGGAAAACGAACTCTCCAATCCGGAACTGGACGTGGCGCGCATGACCGAGCTGCTGAAAATCTCCCGCACCAAATTCTATTACAAGGTAAAGGGGCTGACGGGTGAGAACCCCAGCGTATTCTTCAAGACCTACAAGCTGAACCGTGCCGCCAAATTGATAAAGGAAGGGAAATATACCATCTCAGAGATAGCGGACATGACGGGATTCAGTACACTGTCCCATTTCTCGACCAGCTTCAAGAAACAATTCGGGACGACGCCGAGCGAATACAGCAAGTAAAAAGCCGGTCGGTTCAAATTTATTCATTACATTTGTACCATTCTTAAAAAACCTTTTTATCCATGGCACACCGACTGAATACCAACAAGCAGTTTATGATAGGCAACGGCATCCTTGCTTTCGCCGTGATTTTTGTAGTTGTCATCTTTGTCTACATGAGCATGAGGCTGCAACAACGGAAAGAAGGAGAACGCAACTTCATCGAGACATACACCATCACACTGACGAAAGGATTTGCCGGAGATTCCACTTCCATATTCATCAACGACAGCCTGCTGGTGAACCGCACCATTGCAGAAGAACCTTTCACCATTGAAGTGAAACGTTTTGCCGAGCAAAACGCACTCATGATTGTAAACAATGCAACTGAAAAGCTTTCCTTATTTGAGCTAAGCGAAAAAGGGGGCGAATACCGGTTCGAGAAGGAAGGGGAAGAGGTGAAGCAGCTGGCAAAAAATTAGGGATAAAAAGTTGTGAAGCATTTTGCTCTCATATTTCGGAGTCAACAAGCTTTTTCCTGGCTTACCAACAGCCACTACAAAGACATCACATAACTTTTGCAGTGCTACTGCAAAGACATTACACAACTCCTGCAGTGACACTGCAGCGATACTGCATACCTTTTGCAGCGTTACTGCAAAACAGTTGCAGTGTCACTGCAAAGGTATTGCAGCAGCACTGCAAAAGGAGTGCAGTGACAGTGCAAGAGGTATGCAGTAGTTTTGCAGTATCACTGTCTGTAAAACAAGGAACTACTTACCGTGATACACCCATACTAATCTCTAACCATTTATTTTCGTTTGATATTTCCGAAGCTCCGCTCTCAATGCTTGTGCCTTTCCATCAGTCATCCGGTCGAGCAAATCCCAGAAACGCTCCCCGTGATTCATCTCGCGGGTATGTGCCAGTTCGTGCAGTAGCACGTAGTCTATCAGATGCTTGGGAAGAAGTACCAGATAATAGGAAAGGTTGATATTGCCTTGTGCCGAACAGCTTCCCCAACGCCCGCTGCTGGAATTTATCTTCACACTCTTGTAAGGAAGGTTGTGCTGCATGGAAAGCATATACAGACGGGGCGGAAGAATAATCTTCGCATTTCGCCGTAAAGCTTCCTCAATTACCTTGCGCAGCCAAGCCTGCAACTTCTCATCCGAGAAATCGGCATCAGGAGGACAGATTATCTGCATTTCCCCCAATTCCGAACGGGACAAGAACCGTTCCCGTTGTCCGCTGACCAACGTCAGTTTAAAGAACTCCGTATCAATGCGGTAATCCAAATCAATCAGCTTTCTGACCAGCTTCTGTCTGGCAGCTTTCAGACGCGGACGAAGCTGCTCGATGGCACTCTCTACCTCGGCAAGAGAAGTCCGGGGAGGCACAGTCACGTAAATTCCATCTTCCTTTGTACGGAAAGTAAGACGCCGTGCCCGGGCATTGACCCGGACAAACAAAGGACCAAGCTCTTTATCTTCTATAATGCGGTTTACTGTCATAAATCAAAGCCTCTCCCATAGGAAAGGGGCGGGAAGAGGCTTTGCAAATGAACAAAGAATCGTCCAAAAACGCAAGCAAATACCTGACAAAAGCGGACGGAGTGTCCGATAATGAACACTACACAAAAGCGACTATCCTTTAATAATCAACATTTTACACTTATGGCACAATAATTGATTAAAGTATGATGACCGAGCGTCCTTTGAAAAAAGCATTTTTATATGCAACTTTTTCAAGGTAGATCACGTCTAACTAATAAATACTGAATCACAAAAAACAAAAGAATATGAAAGCTCTAACAACATTTATCGCAATCGCCTTATTGGCATTCAGTACAACCGCTTGTTCACAACAACACACATACCGTTCCGGAGGCTTCGGCAGCAAGACGGTCAAGGCAAGCAAGAATTATGTAACCAAAGACATAAAAGTGGACAACTTCACCAAGCTGAGTGTAGCCGGCAGCCCCGACGTGACCTACACGCAGAAGTCCGGCAAACCGACAGTGGAAGTATACACCTCGGACAACATTGTAGACTTACTGGATATCCGTGTCAAGGACAATACCCTCTACATCGGCTTCAAGAAGAACGTCAGCGTATCCTATAATAAACTGGAAGTACGTGTGTCCGCAGAAAAGCTGAACGGCATTACCGTGGCAGGTTCGGGAGACGTGGAACTGAAAAACGGACTGAAGACGGATGACCTCAAAATCTCTGTGGCTGGTTCGGGTGACATCAGTGGAAACAACATCTCCTGCACAGACCTCGATATTTCCATCGCAGGCTCGGGAGACATCAATAGCAGCGACATCACTTGCAATGACCTCCAAGTATCCGTTGCAGGTTCAGGTGACATGAAGCTGAATAACGTAACCGCCAACTTCACCAGAGCATCCGTTGCCGGTTCGGGTACCGCCATCCTGAGCGGCAGTACCCAAGAAGCTGAATACAGCGTGGCAGGTTCGGGTGATTTGCTTGCTTCCGATTTCGTTGCCAAGAAAGCATCTGCCAGTGTTGCCGGTTCAGGCGACATCAAGTGCCATGCCACAGATTTCCTGAAAGTACGCACCAGCGGAAGCGGCAGTGTAGGCTACAAGGGTAATCCGGAACTGGACTATCCCAAGAAAGGACTGTATAAACTCTAACATAGAAAACATAGATTAAATAGGAAATATAGGTTTTAAGATTAATTGAGCCTAAACCGAATTCTCTCTGAAATATATATTAACGAAATGGTGAAGGGCTTCCGAGAGGAAGCTCTTCGTCCTTTTATTGAACGGATGTCCTTCCATCTCCATCCTATCAAACGCATAAGAACAATAAAGGGACACTGCATCACGCGGCGTCCCTTCTATTTTAGTTAGTTTTTATAAGATTTTGAGAGAATTGAAACTTCACAGCCTCAAGTTGTTTTAATAAAGCACACTAACTATTATGTTTAAAGCAAATGAAAATGTTATTTTAAAAGCAAATGAAAATATCTATTCACTGATTTCCAGACCCTTGTCCACCCGACGCAGGCTATCCATTACCTGCTTTTCATGAGACACGGGCACATCTCCCGAAAGAGCTACCGACGGTGCGGAAATCTGTTTACCGATAGTATCGGCTGCGGCCACCTCCTCTACATCCGAGAAAAATGAATGTTGCATCACATTCCCCATAGAAAGGACCACTGCCACTACTGCAGCGGCTTTGAACAACGGCATGAAACGTGCGGTCAATGTCATGCGCTTTGCCTTGACCACCGGAACTTCCACTTCGGCAAGCACCCGGGCATCAAAATCCTCACCCAAATGCACTTCCTGCTGAAGCTGCTGATATACGAACAAGTCCTTGTAGCGAAGCAAGTGCTTGGGCACATCGCTTCCGCTAAAGAAAGCACGCAATTCAGCCTCATCTTCCAAAGAAGTTTCGCACTGCCAGTAGCGCTCCAAGAGTTGTTCTATATATTTAGAGTCCATAACCTTCTATATCAATAAACGTTTGTTTCACTTTTTGCCGCGCCCTGAAGAGGTTCACTTTTACCTGCTCCTCGGTCAAGTTCAGGACTGCTGCTATTTCTTTATAGCTTTTACCTTCCACATCCCTAAGCTGCATAATCAGCCGCTGCTTTTCGGGAAGTCTGTTCATCAGCCGGTGTATCAACGCCATCCGTTCCTTGTTCACCAGCTTCTCGTAAGGGCCCGATGCATCGGAGGCCTGCTCCATTTCGGGGGTCAGCTCCACGGTACGGGAGTCTTTTCGCTCGCTACGGTCTATCGCCAGATTTCTTGCCACTGTCAGGCAATAGGCTTCGATAGAGCCGAATTGCGACCACTCGTCACGCTTGTTCCAGACCCTTATCAGCGTTTCCTGCACGACATCCTCTGCCTCTGCCCTATCGAACGTAATTCTCAGGGCTAACCGAAAGAGCTTGTCCTTCAGCGGGAGAATGTCATTGCGAAAGCTGAGTTCTTGCATCTCTAATAAATTGACGGTTAAGTATTCAGAAAGTTACAGTCTACTGCCGTTTTTTTTTGAATTATTTTCGGATACGGGTTCCACTGTTCCCGTTGATGGCTGATGCTAAAGTGATTACGACTTCGGACACACCCGCATTCAACGCCTCGAAAGAGTTCTCCAATTTTGGAATCATGCCACCTTGAATCACTCCATCGGCTACATATTGCTTGAATTCCTCCGGCGTTATCTGTGGAATCACGCTGTCATCATCGTCTTCGCTGCGCAGCACACCCTTCTTTTCAAAGCAGAACACCAAAGTTACATCGAACAAACCTGCCAAAGCCTTGGCGGTCTCTCCGGCAATAGTGTCGGCATTCGTATTCAGCATGTGCCCGTCTCCATCGTGTGTCAACGGAGCCATCACGGGAACCACACCCTTATGAATGAGGTCTGCCAAGAAAGCATCATTCACCTGCTTCACATCGCCCACAAACCCATAATCCACCTCCTTCACGGGACGCTTTACCGAACGGATTACATCCATATCGGCTCCCGTCAAGCCCAGTGCATTGACACCACGCGCCTGCAAGCCGGCAACGATATTCTTATTCACCAGTCCGCCATACACCATGGTCACCACCTTCAGCGTTTCGGCATCAGTGATGCGGCGGCCATTCACCATTTTACTTTCAATACCCAGTTGGGCAGCGAGCTTCGTGGCCGAGCGTCCGCCTCCGTGTACCAAGACCTTGTAGCCTTCGATGGCTGCAAAGTCATCCAATAACTTATAGAGGGTGGCTTCCTCTTCTACAATCTTGCCACCCACCTTTATTACAGTCAGTTTCTCCATTTTATTCCAAATAAGTATATCCGTACAGTCCGGAACGGTAATTAGACAAGAATTCCTTCCCTTCTTCCACAGAGATACGCCCTTCCTTGACGGACTGCGTCACCCAAGTTTCCAGCGTACGTACCAGTTTTTTAGGATTATATTGCACGTAGTCCAACACCTCAGCCACCGTCTCGCCGTCAATCAGTTGGTCGATGGTGTAGCCTTTGGAATTGACAGACACATGCACGGCATTCGTATCACCAAACAGATTGTGCATATCTCCCAGAATCTCTTGATAAGCTCCGACCAGAAAAACCGCCAGATAGTAGTGTTCCTTGTCGCGCAACGAGTGCAGCGGCAGGGTGGTCGTATCGGCACGCGAGCTGACGAAATTGGCAATTTTGCCGTCCGAGTCGCAAGTCATATCCTGCAAGGTAGCCTCGCGGTCGGGTCTTTCATCCAGCCGTTGTATGGGCATGATGGGGAACATCTGGTCGATAGCCCAGGAATCGGGCAATGACTGGAACAGCGAGAAGTTACAGAAATACTTGTCGGCAAGCAGCTTGCTCAACTTGCGGAATTCCTCGGGGCAGTGCTTCATGCCGCTGGCAATGGAGTTGATTTCGCGGCAGATACTCCAGTAGAGTTTCTCTATTTGTGCACGCGTATTCAGGTCGACGATGCCATGGCTGAAAAGGTCGAGTGCCTCTTCGCGTATCTGCTGCGCATCGTGCCAAGGTTCCAGCATACTGCGCTGGCTCAGATTATCCCAGATGTCATACAGTTCCTTCACCAGTTCGTGAGCATCCTCTCCCGGTTCCCAGTCGTCGTCCATTTCGGGCAGGGAAGCCGTTTCCAGCACTTCGAAGATAAGCACGGAGTGATGGGCAGTCAGGCTGCGTCCCGTCTCGGTAATGATATTGGGATGAGGGAACCCGTGTTTGTCGGCAACATCAACGAAAGTCGACACCACATCGTTGACATATTCCTGGATGGAATAGTTGACGGAGCTTTCGCTACTTGAAGAGCGTGTACCGTCATAATCAACTCCCATACCGCCACCAGTATCCACGAATTCGATGTTGAAGCCCATCTTGTTCAGCTGCACAAAGAATTGCGAAGCTTCACGCAAAGCATTCTTGATGCGGCGTATCTTGGTTATCTGACTGCCGATATGGAAATGTATCAGCTTCAGACAGTCCTTCATATCTTTTTTCTCCAAGAAGTCCAGCGCTTCGAGCAGTTCACTGGATGTCAGTCCGAACTTGCTGGCATCTCCTCCGCTTTCTTCCCATTTGCCACTTCCACTGGAAGCCAATTTAATGCGAATGCCGATATTAGGTTTCACCTTCAATTGCTTCGCCATCTTGGCAATAAGATTCAACTCATTAAGTTTCTCTACAACAAGAAAAATGCGTTTGCCCATTTTCTGTGCCAACAGTGCCAGTTCAATGAAGCTCTCGTCCTTATATCCGTTACAAACCACGAGGGAACCCGGGTCTGTATTGACCCCTATCACAGCATGCAACTCCGGCTTTGAACCCGCTTCCAGCCCCAGATTGAACTTCTTCCCATGGTTAATCATCTCTTCTACCACGGGACGCATCTGATTCACTTTAATGGGATAGATAATAAAGTTCTCTCCTTTATACCCGTACTCGTCGGCTGCCTGTCTGAAGCAGCAGGACACCTTCTCGATGCGGTTGTCCAGAATATCGGGAAAACGCACCAATACCGGAGCCGCTACATCGCGCAACTGCAACTCGTCCACCAACTCTTTTAAATCGACGGCAACCCCATCCTTACGCGGTGTCACCACAACATGACCTTTGTCATTGATACCAAAGTACGAAGTGCCCCAACCAGTTACGTTGTACAGCTCTTCTGAATCTTCAATACGCCATTTTCTCATCAGTACATTTACTATTAGACTATTTACAATTTACTATTTTCCCACTATAGTGTGTCTTATTAAAGGGGGCGACAAAAATACACATAAATCTAATATATCCAGCTCCTCGGACTGAAAAATACACATTTACAAGGGATTAAAGTCCTAAAAGTTGGCGTAACCGTTGCACGGATTCGCTAATCTGGCTACGGCTTTCCAGATAACCGGCATCAAAACGATAACGGGCCTGCGAGTAGAAAGGCGCACGCTTGGCCAGCGCCTCCACAATGAAGGTGCGCAAATCCTCGTCCGTCTTGCCTTGCAGGATGGGGCGCTGCTGCTTCGCCACCCGGAGCCGGCGGAACAGAATATCGGGGTGTACATCCAGGAACACCGTCTGCCCGCAACCGTTCATGTACTCCATATTGTCAAAAAAACAAGGAGTACCACCGCCGGTAGAGACCACGACATCCTCAAATTCCCCTACTTCATGCAGCATGTTCCGCTCCAATTCACGAAAAGAGGCTTCTCCCCGCTCGGTGAACAATTCACGGATTGATTTGTGAAAACGTTCTTCGATGTACCAGTCCAAATCAATGAACGGCACATTCATTTCGCGGGCAAAAGCCTTTCCTAAAGTAGTTTTACCGGCTCCCATGTAGCCGGTCAAGAAAATACGTATCATATCTGCTACGAGTTACAGGTTTCCTGCAAAGGTAGCAATTCCAAGCTGAAAACGCCTCTGTATCAGAGAAAAATTTTGATACGCTTGCTTAAATCTTCGAATTCCTTTTCTCCCGGTTCACCGGTGGGTGTACCGAAGGGCATCTGTGCAATCATCATCCAGTCGTCGGGCAGGTTCCAGGTGCGACGTACCTCGTCGTCAATCAAGGGGTTATAATGTTGCAGGGAGGCGCCCAACCCCATATCTTCCAGCATAGTCCAGATGGCAAACTGGTGCATAGCGGAGGTATGCTGTGACCAAGTGGGGAAATTATCCTTATAGGAAGGGAATGCTTCCTGCAGCTTCTTGACTACAGAAGTGTCTTCAAAATAGAGCACAGTACCGTGTCCGCTAGCAAAACAGCCGTCAATCTTGGCTTCCGTCTTGGCAAAAGCCTCGGCAGAGATGCGTGCTTTCAGGGTTTCCTTCACAATGTTCCACAATTTCTTATGTTCGTCGCCCAGCAGCAATACAATTCTTGTAGACTGTGAATTGAAAGCTGACGGCACATTCTTTACGGCTTCACGAATAATGTGTACTATTTCTTCATCCAGCACCGACGAATCGCTGCCGATAGAGTAATAACTACGGCGATGCGCCATGGCTTCTGCAAATGTTCTCTTCATTTTTTGTCCTTTCTTTTTTTATTGAGTTTTCTCTTATTTATTTTATATCCGCCATACAAAGAAACAAATAAAAGAGTTAAGTTGTTCGGATTTTCTTTTTTACCTTTGTCCGCAGTTATGAAGAAAGAAAAATATTACGTCGTATGGGCGGGAGTCAGCCCGGGTATCTACACTTCCTGGACAGACTGCCAACTACAGACCAAAGGTTACGAAGGAGCGAAATACAAGTCGTTCGAATCACGCGAGGAAGCGGAAAAAGCCTTTGCCTCTTCGCCGTACGCGTACATCAAACGGTCGGCTCCCTCTCCTGCCAAGACTACTCCCGGCACCGGCGCTCCCCTCCCCACCGCCGTCGCGGAAAACAGCCTTGCCGTAGACGCGGCTTGCAGCGGAAACCCCGGTGCCATGGAGTACCGGGGAGTACACGTCGCCAGCCGTCAGGAAATCTTCCACTTCGGGCCGATGTACGGAACCAACAATATCGGCGAGTTCCTTGCCATTGTCCACGGACTTGCCTTGTTGAAACAGAAAGGTTTCGACATGCCCATCTACAGTGACAGCGTGAACGCCATCAACTGGATAAAACAGAAAAAATGCAAGACCAAACTGCCGCGCGACGCCAAGACCGAAGAGCTTTTCCACCTAATAGAACGTGCGGAGAAGTGGTTGCGCGAAAACACCTACACCACCCGCATCCTAAAATGGGAGACAAAGCAATGGGGGGAAATTCCGGCCGACTTCGGAAGGAAGTAAAAAAACGCGGGCACCCCGGATTCTTCATCCGGTTGTGCCCGCGTCAAGAAAATGATGCGGCCGAGCTTATGAATGAATAGCCGCCATCATGTTTTATTTGCTATACGATGCCTTCACGAAAGGAGCATCAAGCAAGTAGTCAAGACTCTGCTTCACACTCTCTTCTACGGGGCAGCTGTATTTCTCAATCTCAGCTACGATGTGGCGCACGCCAGCAGTATCCGTATTCTTGAAGATAGCATCATAACCTACCATACCACTCTGCCCAATCTCGCGGTGATCCTTGATATGGAGCATGGTGAAGCGTCCGGGATACTTGTTGAAGTAATCCACCGGGCTGTTCTGGCCGCGCACTACCCAGTAAACGTCCATCTGGAAGAATACATATTCGGGATTGGTGTGTTGCAGCATGTAGTCCAGCATCAGCTCCTTGTCTTCCACTTTCTGGAATTCATGGGCATGATTGTGGTAACCGTATTTCAAACCGGCAGCCTGGCAGCGCTTGCCCACTTCATTGTAATAGTCGCAGTAGGTCTGCAAGTCTTTCAATGTCTTGGGAACGGAGAGATACGGAGTCACGATATACTCCATACCGGCCTCCTTATGGGCAGCAATGCACTGATCCCACCATTTCAAGGCTTCCGTAAAGTCGCCCGAAGCCAGTTCCTCGTCCGACAACCCGTGGGTAGTGTGCGAAGAAAGCACGGTCATACCGCTCTTTTCCACCATCTGTTTGAACTCCTGGGGAGTCTTGCCGTAGAACTTACCGTCATTGTAGTTGGCAGCCTCCACACTGGTATAGCCCATATCAGCCAAATCCTTCAGAATCTGGTCGAGGTTACTGCCGTCCTTCACCAAGTCTCTTACAGAATAGAGCTGGATGGCTACTTCCTTTTTCGTCGTTTCCGGCGCCGTTTCCGTGCTGTGGCTGCTGCAGCTTGTGGCCATCATGGATAAGCACAGTGCCGACAAAATCATCATATGTTTGATTCTCATAGTACTATCTTTTTAGAAGGAATTAGTCGAGAACCTTTACACGGATGTTGCGGTACCAAACATCGTCGCCATGATCCTGCACACCGATAAAGCCTTCGTGGTTTTCGCCGCCACAGTTGTTCAACAGTTCGAAAGCCAAGGGCCACTTCTCTTCGCTGAACTTGCTTGCCTGCAACATTTCAGTCCATTGCTTAGTCCACAAGTGATATTCCAGTACGTTTTCATCGTTCTGTCCGTGAACTACAGTACCTTTGTATACCATAATCTTTGCCTTGTTCCATTCGCCGAAAGGTTTGGCGTTCTGCGGAACAGCCGGTATCATGTCGTACAAGGAAGCAGCCTGACGGTTGTTGTCCTTACCCAGTTTGGCATCCGGATGATTGGCGTTATCCAGCACCTGGAACTCGGGAGCAGAGATATAGATGGGTTCCAACACTTCGTTGCCGTCCTTGTCCTTTGAAGTAACTTCCTGAGCCAGATAGAAGATACCGGAGTTACCACCTTTGGAAATCTTCCATTCCAGTTCCAGCTCAAAGTTCTTGAACTTATGGGCGAAAATCAAGTCACCGCCCTCACCGGTCTGTCCTTCGCCGGTACCGGTTCCACAGAATTTGAGGCAACCATCCTCAATAATCCATCTGGAAGGCACTTTGTCCTTACCGTATCCACGCCATCCGTCCAGGCTCTTTCCATCAAAGATAGTGATATAACCGTCCGCATCAATCGGCAGGTTCAAGCTGTCCGTTTCAGGCGCTTTCAGAGACTTGGAATAAGACACCGCAGTAGTAGTAGGAGCTGCAGCTTCCTCCGTAGCGTTCGATTTCTTTGCACCGCCACCGCAAGAGGCGAGCATACCTCCGATAAGGCAACAAGCCAAAGAATAATATATTTTCTTCATAATCTGAAAAATTAAATGATTAGTATTCGTTTATGAGCATCGGAACCTGGTTCCGATACTCTTTTTAATGTTTATCTGGGCATATCGGGCAACTTCCAGCCTTCACGGTAGTTATGCTTGATGAGCTCTTCTGCAAAAGCTTTGGCATTTACCGGATCTGTCCATGTCTTGTCGAAGCTTGGATGGCCGTTGTGTATCTTGAAGCCGTCCTTGATGACTGTACGCAATGTCTCGTCGTCGCCAATATTGGTAAAGCGCATGTTGGCTCCGTCCCATTCCAGTGTCTTGTTCAGGCCCTGCAGACGGATAGCCAATACACCCATTGCCACCATTTCGTTCATCGGTCCTGCTTCGGAGAAGTCAGACTTAGGCATTACGCGGCTGGAAGGACTTTCCTTACAAGCACGTACCCAGTCCATCTCATGACCGCCATTCATAGCCTTCGGCACACGGCGGCAAACCTTCGGTGCATTGGGCACACGACCAGAAAGTAACCACGGGTTCTGTCCGTAGCAACCGCAAATCAGCGTATCCTTCGTTCCGTGGAAGATAGTCAGACCGCCACCGCTCTGCATCAGTTGCTTTCCTTCGGGGAAGCCTTTCGGACGGTCGGGCATCATGCCGCCATCATACCAGTGAACTTCCACTTCGGGCATAGCCACCTTCGGCATATTCTCACGTGCGGGGAAAGTCAGCTTCACATGCTGTGCTTGCGGAGCGCAGGCATTGAGCAACAATGTAGATGAACCTTCTACCTTGGTAGGATACAGCAACTTCAAAGCTCTGAACGGCTGATGCAGGATGTGGCAAGCCATATCGCCCAAAGCACCCGTACCATAATCCCACCATCCGCGCCAGTTCCAGGGATGATAGATTTCGTTATATGGATTCATCTTGGCAGGACCGGTAAACAAATCCCAGTTCAGAGTTTTGGGAATGCGGTCTTCCTTTTCGGGAACATTCAATCCTTGCGGCCAGATGGGACGGTCGGTAGCACATTCCACCTTCGTCACGTCACCGATTTCGCCGTTCCATATCCACTCGCATACCAAGTCGGTACCCTCGTCCGAAGAACCCTGGTTACCCATCTGGGTAACTACTCCCGTAGAAGCGGCCAGGCGGGTAAGCAGACGGGACTCATATACGGAGTGCGTCAACGGTTTCTGGCAATATACATGTTTGCCCATCGTCATGGCATCAGCAGTAATGATGGCATGTGTATGGTCGGCAGTAGCGATGATAACGGCATCGATGTCCTTACCCATCTCATCGTACATCTTACGATAGTCCCAATACTTCTTCGCATTGGGAAGCTCATCGAACACACCTTTCGCGTAGCGCCAGTCTACGTCACAAAGCGCCACGATATTTTCCGTAGCCTTCACATGGTTGATGTTGGTGTGTCCCATACCGCCGATACCTACGGCAGCAATGTTCAAACGGTCACTGGGAGGCACGTGTCCGTGGCTCTTACCCAAAATGCTGCTTGGAGCAATGGTAAGACCCGCCAAAGCTAAACCTCCGGTCTTAAGAAATTCTCTTCTTGTAAATTTCGACATGGTTCTTTAGATTTTAAAATCGGTTAATATAATGAGTTTTAAAACAATCCTTAATTACAGTAGGCATCAGACTACCGTCTTCTTCGGACGGAGCAGTCCGTAACCTTCTTTCATATGCCTCCGGCGCTCCCTGATTTCCTCCAGCGTCTGCAAGTCGCCTATGCCGGGCAGGTCGTGGCGGCGCGCATCCTCCAGGAAGGTCCATCCGTATTGGGAAGCAATGGCCGAGTCTCGCATCTGCGGCAATCTCGGATCGCGTTTCCCGCTCTCGATGGAGTCGGCCATAATATTGCATAGCTTATCCAGGTTCTTTCCGCCAAACGGTTTCTCCAGGCGAAGCGTACGGTTCACGCCGTGAAGCTCCACCACGGCAGTCCGGAAGTCATGCGTCATGCGCACGATACCTTTCGTACCGATAATGTCCGTATATGCGTTATGAGTCTGGTTTCTGGAGAGTTGTCCGTAGACGAATCCTTGTGTGACATCGAACGCGATGCCGTTCTCGAAAGTGCCGTGGCACTGCACCCACCAGGGGTCCTTGTAGTCCCACATCCGCATGCCTTGCGCATGCCAGCTCTTGTATTCACTGTCGGCATACCAGCGGGCGATGTCTATGTAGTGCATGCCGCAGTCGTGGTAGGCGGGACCCTCATATTCGTGTCCCTCGCCCGGTGCCAGTCCCGGAGTCATGTGGCAGATGCGCAGGATGGCAAGTTCGCCAATCTCGCCTTCATCGATAAACTGCTTCATAGTCTGGTGATACCAGGAATTGCGCAGATAAAGGTTGACAGCGGCAATGCGGTCATACTTTTCAATCAGGTCCACAATTTCCCATTCCTTGTCGATGGTGTCGGCAATGGGTTTCTCCGTCAGGATGTGCTTATGGCTCCGGACAGCTTTCTCTATTTGTTCTTTTCTGGAATTTGCCAATGCAAAAAGACCAACAGCTTCTACACTCTGGTCATCAAAGATTTCTTGTTCATCGGATATGATTCTGGATGAAGGGGAAAGGTTTCTTGCCAATTCTCGGGAGGCCGGATCGGTATCGCAGATATATGCGATGTCCCATCGACCGCTTTTCTGCATTTCCTCCCAATACATTTGCCCCATTCTGCCGAACCCTATCAAACCAACTTTTATTTTCATGGTAGGCGAATATTAAATATTTACAGTTATAGTATTATCGGGGTCAATTGAATTACATGATTAAGAGTACTTGGACTGATAGTCATAGTAGCTGTCGTCGTAGACGTTGGATATAATTTTTTCATGATATTTGCAATGTTTATGTATGTGTTCTTTGCAAAAATAGGATAATTAGCGATAGAATGGAAGCAAGCAGATATTAAAAAAGCGTAAAAGGTAAAAGAACACTCTTTATTCATCATCGCCTAACAGCCGTGAAACACTCTGCCGGCAGCCGTCAACACCCACCTGCATCATAGATTCTGCGTAAGAAATATAGAAGAGAAAGAAGAATTAATAGGCTGTTTGCAGGAAATTAACTTCCTATTTAGTCATAACAGCCTAGCACAAGCGGGTGGAAGCAAAGTACGCAGAATTTTATTTCTATGAGAGAGACTGCATATCATTCAGCCTCTTATAATAGCCGTTCTTCTCAAGGAGTTCCTCGTGCTTACCACGTTCCACGATTTCACCTTCATAAAGAACACAAATCTCATCCGCATTCTTGATGGTGGAAAGGCGGTGGGCGATGGCAATCGTGGTACGGGTCTTCATTAGCCGTTCCAGAGCCTCCTGCACCAGTCGTTCGCTTTCGGTATCGAGTGCGGAAGTAGCCTCATCGAGT
This sequence comes from Bacteroides sp. AR20, assembly GCF_964250605.1. Taxonomy (NCBI): domain Bacteria; kingdom Pseudomonadati; phylum Bacteroidota; class Bacteroidia; order Bacteroidales; family Bacteroidaceae; genus Bacteroides; species Bacteroides sp. AR20. The sequence continues at coordinate 120,835 of NZ_CAXUGK010000008.1, forward strand.
ATCAGGATGGGCGGATTCTTCAGGATGGCACGGGCAATACTGATGCGCTGGCGCTGTCCGCCGGAAAGCTTGCCGCCACGGTCGCCAATGTTGGTTTGATAACCGAGTTCGGTCTCCATGATGAAGTCGTGGGCATTGGCAATCTTTGCCGCTTCGATCACCTGCTCCATAGTTGCATTTTCCACACCGAAGGCAATGTTGTTGAAGAAGGTGTCATTGAACAGGATGGCCTCCTGGTTCACGTTTCCTATCAACGCACGCAGGTCGTGGATGCGAAAATTCTTAATATTCACACCGTCAATTGTAATCTCACCTAACTGCACATCGTGATAGCGCGGCAGCAAATCCACCAATGTAGATTTGCCGGAGCCGGACTGGCCGACAAGTGCAATGGTTTGTCCTTTGGGCACCATCAGATTGACGTGCTTCAACACTTCGCGCTTGCCGTCGTAACTGAAGGAGAGGTCCTTAAATTCAATCCGGTCATTCATCCCGTGCAGCGGCAACGGGTTTACCGGTTCCTTAATGGGATTCTCGGCTTTCAGTATTTTGTCCACACGTTCCATGGATGCCAGACCCTTTGGAATGTTGTATCCTGCCTTTGCAAAGTCTTTCAACGGATTGATGATACTGTACAGAATCACCATATAGAAGATGAACGTTGATGCTTCCATGGAAGTGCCGTTGCCCAGAATAAGCAGACCACCGAACCACAGTACCAATACAATGAGCAGCGTACCGAGGAATTCACTCATCGGATGTGCCAACGACTGACGGATGGCTACCTTGTTGGTTGCATCACGCAGCTCGTCGCTGCATTGCTTAAAACGGTCCACCATCTTGTCTTCTGCTATAAAAGCCTTGATTATACGCAGTCCACCAAGCGTCTCTTCCAATTGCGACATGGTATCACTCCATTTCCCTTGGGCTTCCAACGACTTACGCTTCAGTTTCTTGCCAACTTTTCCCATCAGCCAGCCCATACCCGGCAATACCAGGACAGTAAACAGAGTCAGCTGCCAGCTGGTTACAATCAGAGTGGAAAAATAAAGCAGAATCAAGATCGGATTCTTGAGCAGCATATCCAGTGAACTGGTAATGGAGTTCTCAATTTCGCCTACGTCACCGCTCATACGTGCAATGATGTCCCCTTTCCTTTCTTCAGAGAAAAAGCCGAGCGGCAAGTGCATCACTTTGGAATAGACCATCACGCGGATATCGCGTACCACTCCCGTACGAAGGGGAATCATAATGGCAGAAGAGCCGAAATAGCAGGAGGTCTTCAGCATGGTCATGAAAGCAAGGAAGAGCCCCATGAACAGCAATGTCATCTGTGGCCCGTGTGTCTCAATCATCTGGGTGACGTAGTAATAGAAATTATTCACCGCCACTTCCTTGATGCCTTCGCTCCCCCACTCCATGTACTCGTACACTTTGGTATTCTCCCCCGTTTTGAAGAGGATATTGAGAATAGGAATCAACAATGTGAATGAAAATACGTTGAATATGGCAGACAGTACATTGAGCACGATTGCCCAACCGATATATCTCTTGTAAGGCGACACAAAGCGTCGCATCAGCTGCAGAAATTCCTTCATTGCTTGTAGTTAAGTGAATTATGAGGTCGCAAAGATACAAGAAAACGAGGGAATGGAAAAGGGTTTCAGGTTATTTCTGCCTAAATGCCCACATTCTCTACTTTCTTTTGTGTCCTTGCATACTTCTCCAGCACCATGTACACTCATACATTGTCATCTTAATAATAGCCGGCTCATTTATTTTCCATCTTTACTCCTAACTTCCACACAATTTTCTTCAAACTTCAATATGCCCAAGCAATTATATGAGTAAATAATGAAAAAGATGTACCTTTGCACCCGACTTAACTGAGAACTTTGTTCACCACATGAGAAAAGCTATTATCGCAACCCTATCTGTCCTAATCGTACTTCTGTTCATTGCTTGCAATACCCGAGTGAACTATAATAAGTACCTAATTGCAATTGACTCGCTCATCGTTCAGCAACCGGACACTGCCCTATCTATGCTCGAAGCATTCCCGACAAACAGCCTGCAGACCCAAGCTGACAGTGCTTATTATGGCCTATTAATGACAGAAGCAAGAGATAAGAACTACATTATCCAAACCAATGATTCCCTGATACAATCGGCCCTGACCTACTACAACGGCACAAACGACATAGAAAAGCGGGCAAGGGCCCATTACTATTCCGGCTGCGTCTACCGGGATTCACAGAGAAGAACAGAATCTATGACTCAATACCTCATAGCAAAGCCCTTGGCTGAAAAAGCAGGAGAAAGACGTCTATTAAGTCTTATCTACCTGAATATAGGTTATCTATACTATTCACAAAACCTAAATACACAAGCCGATTCCAGCTATCAATTGGCACAACAAATAGGTATTCAGCTAAAGGACTCTGTTCTTCAAGCAGAAGTTCTGTCACGACGAGGAGTCATCTGTATGGAAAAAGGAGAAGAATTCTATCCCGAAGCCGAAAAAATGATGTTGAAGGCACTCGCTATCGTCCAAAAACAGTCCAACATACAATTAAAAGAAAATGTGTTCTCCTCACTATGCCAACTATACAACTGGATGGAAAACGGAGAGAAAGCTATAGAATTCGCCAAACAGAATCTTGGCGTACAGAAAGACCGCACAACATGCTACAAAGCTTTCGAACTACTTGGAAGCGCATATTACCTAATATTGCAATATGATTCTGCCCGCTACTACCTACAAAAATCCCTTTTCACAACAGACTATGCCACCAAAGCCGGGGCTTACATGTATCTGGCAGACATAGCCAAAGAGCAAGGAGACTTAGCTACTTCCTTAGAGATGGAACGCAACTACTCTGCCTATTTGGACAGCATGCAGAAGTCCAGACAGCCCGATGCCATTGTCTGCGCAGAACAAGGGATGCCAAGCAACAAGCAAAACATAATCAGCAAACACACCCATTATCGTATCATAGGTATATCAATAATCATATTAACCCTCATTGTAGCTGTAATCATCCTATCCTATAAGAAAAGAAAACAAAAGCCCAATAACCAAACCGAAAAAGAAATGCTGCATAAGGCAGGACTTGTTCTATTCGAACAATCTGAGGTATACAACAAGATGACTCTAATCATCCGCTCTCATAAAGAAAAGGCAGAATCAGAAATAATGCATCAAGGTGACTGGCTACAACTAATTGCAGAAACCAACAAATGTTGGAATAATATTGCCCGGGAACTACAATCAAAATATCACCTGACAGAAGACGAAATCTACTTATGTTGTCTGTACCTGACAAACCTCCCGATAAGCCATTTTTGCCATATATTGAGCTGCGAACGGGATACTATTTACAAAAAGGCAGACCGCATATTAGAAAACAAAATGGGATTTGCACACAAAGAGATATCTCTTAAGGAAGCTTTAAAAAAGAATCTCCAATCATCTTGCCAATCATAACAATCATTAGCAAGTACAACAATTATACAATATTATACGCCATTATACACCGAAATTATACAATATTATACACTTATCCTGCCGTATTAAACCGACCTTTGCGGCATCAATAATCAAAAAAGTGTATAATGATGAAGAATCTATTGTCTATCTTAATTGCGACATTCTTTTTAAGCAATATTGTGACATACGCACAAAAAAAGAACAATCCTTTTACAGAAATCGCCCTAATCCAAGCAAAAAGAAAAAATCCGACTAGTAAAGGAGATACCCCTATATCTCGTAGTATCATTCAAACCGCCAACGCCTACCTATATAATAATACGGTATGTGTCGACTTCAACGAGGTATTACCCACCGTCACCATCCTCCTCATCAATGAATCAACCGGTGAAACCGTCTATTCAGAAACATACGATGCTCCAACAAATATCAGCATCAACCTAGATGAAGAATCATGCGGCAACTACTCCATTCAAATAGAGTCCGATGAAGCATTCCTATATGGCAGCTTCACGCTATAGAAACATCCAACTGACAAGGAAGTGATATATATCACCAATTTATAAAACGAACCTATTGAAAGGACTGAATACGCGTTAAACCAGTCCTTTCAAAAGGCAAACTAAATTAATTTCCAGAATTATGAAGAAAAAACATTTTCTTTTTATTCCCATCATTACAATGGGAATATTCGCCATTAGCTGCACCAACACTTTTGACGAGCAGTTTGTTCAAGAAGACCAACAAATGCCAACAACGAAGTCAATGGGAGATGGTCAATATCAAGTATTAGGCTACGGTTATGATATAACCGGAGAATATCTTGCCAGACAATCCATAAAAAACGAAGTATTAGATATTGCAGGTTTCTATGCGAAAAATCCCCAATTATACAAAGTGGAATATGTAGGTGAAATCAAAGACAACTTTTATGCTGGAGAAGACTACATGAACTATGTAAAAGACATCATCAATAAAACGAATTTTAGTGGTTCGGTTGCTGCAAAAATCAATCCTAAAAAAGATGGGGCAACCAGCACAGACACCTCCAATAAGGAAGTACCCTATAGCCTTTCAGCAAATGTCTCTTTTGACAAAGAATCAAGCAATAAGACTTCCATTACGACCAAAGAGACCTACATTCGGGTCGACCAAATCAAGCAATTAGAACGCTACCAACTTTATGCTGACCCCACAGTTTTGGCCGACTACCTCACTCCATACTTTAAGAGCAGACTTTCTACAGCCTCTCCTGATGCCATTATTGAAGAATTCGGAACACATATTCTTATCGACTTCAATGTAGGTGGACGCCTTTCTATATTCTATAAGTCAACTATCACCGACAATCTAAAAGTAGAGTCTAAAACCAAAATTGCCAAAGGAGGCATCACTGGTGCCATTAAAACGGTTAACCTCTCCTTCTCCGGAAGTTCTACTACAACCGAAGTAGAACAATACCAAAGGAGAAATAGTAACTGGTCATGCAACGTCAACATGTATGGCGGCCAGCACGATGGTCATACAATCACAATAACATCCGACGGAGCAACCAACCACACATTCAATCTTAGCGGATGGCAGCAGTCTGTTGACAAAACGCATTGTGTATTGACAGAAATTAATTTCAATAAGACATACCCCATATACGAATTCATCAAAGACCCTATAAAAAAACAGCAAATTAAAGACGCTGCAGAAAAATACATCAAAAGCAAAATTCGTCCGATTATAGAGGTAAAACCAATGTTTCAAATAAAAAGTCCACACACAAAAGACAACTGGTGGGTTTTTTCACTTGAGTTCAACTTATAAATGCAACTTTTTGGGTGCGGATAATAAGCAATAAAAACATTTATTTTTCAGAGAGGAA
>NZ_CAXUGK010000009.1:0-126019 GCF_964250605.1 Bacteroides sp. AR20
TTTCCTCTCTGAAAAATAAATGTTTTTATTGCTTATTATCCGCACCCAAAAAGTTGCATTTATAAGTTGAACTCAAGTTTTTTTATTGTACGACAAAAATAGGGAGAGGAAATTCCCCTCCCTAATGATTGTCTCTATTTACAAGTAGGGAAATTCCTAATGACTGGGACTAATTCCTAATCCTGATTCCATCTTCCTCCAATACAACCAGATGTTTTTTGTACAAATCTCCCACAGCCTTTTTGAAGGTTTTCTTGCTGACACCGAAAGTTGCATAGATTTCTTCTGCCGGACTCTTGTCATTCAAAGCTATCCGTCCGCCCTGTTCACGGATATAGTCCAGCAGCGTAGCTGAGAAATCTTCTACTTTAGCCTGCCCCGGTTTTTGAAGCAGCAGGTCTATCTTGCCGTCTTCACGTACCTGCTTCACATAGGCTTTCATCCTCATGCCCGTGTGCAGTGGCTGAAATATCTCGCTCTCATATAGCAAGCCGCTATATTCATCGTTGATGATCGCCTTGAATCCCAAATCCGTCTTCTGCCAAATCAGGATATCCACCTCCTGCCCCGACTCATAGACGGCCTTCTCTTTGGAAAGATAACGGTCTACTTTGGCCGATGCCACGATACGATAGCTTTCATCATCCAAATGGGCATGAACCACATACTTCTTTCCCACCTGCATCTTCATTTTCTGTTCGCGGAAGGGGACGAAAAGATCCTTCATCAATCCCCAGTTAAGGAAAGCACCATACTGGTTTATCCACGCCACCTCCAAGCAGGCAAACTGCCCGACCTGCACTAACGGTGTCAGAGTAGTGGCTACCAGACGTTCTTCGTTATCAAGATATATAAAAACGTTCAGTTTGTCTCCCACCTTACAGTCTTGGGGGACATAACGCGACGGAAGCAGAATTTCACCTTCTTCGCCACCGTCCAGATACATGCCGAAGGCTACCTCCTTCACCACTTCCAGCGTATTGTACTTTCCTAACTCAATGCTCATAGTTTCTTACTTATCTTCATTTTCCCAACAAAGATAAGTAATTTAGGTACAATACAGCAGTTCGGAAAGAAGAAATAACTTTTTGCTCTAAAAGATAACTTTTTTCTATGAACAACTCTCTTCAAAAAGGGTTATCTTTGTATCGTGACAATCAGCAAGAAAAGATATTACTCACCTTTAAATAAAAAAGATTATGGAATTTCTGACAAATGACAAATTGACAATCGTCGGCGCAGCCGGCATGATCGGTTCAAACATGGCACAGACTGCAATCATGATGCATCTCACTCCCAACCTATGTCTGTACGACCCTTATGCTCCCGGACTGGAAGGTGTGGCCGAAGAGCTGTTCCACTGCGGATTCGAAGGAATGAACATCACATTTACCTCCGATATCAAAGAAGCGCTGACCGGTGCCAAGTATGTGGTATCATCAGGCGGTGCCGCCCGCAAGGCCGGCATGACCCGCGAAGACCTTTTGAAAGGCAATGCCGCTATTGCCGAAGAATTCGGCAAGAATGTAAAAGCCTACTGTCCGGATGTGAAGCACGTGGTTGTCATTTTCAACCCTGCCGACATCACCGGTCTGATTACCCTATTGTATTCCGGCCTGAAACCTTCACAAGTGACCACATTGGCTGCCCTCGACAGCACCCGCCTGCGTAGTGAACTTTCCAAGCATTTCGGCATCGCCCCCGACAAAATCGAAAATTGCCGTACCTACGGCGGTCATGGTGAACAGATGGCTGTATATGCCTCTACCGCCAAGGTGGACGGCAAACCGTTACTTGATATCATCGGCACCCCTGCCCTGACTAAAGAACAGTGGGTCGAAATCCAGACTAAGGTAACCAAAGGCGGTGCCAACATCATCGCCCTCCGTGGACGTTCTTCCTTCCAGAGTCCGGCATACGTCTCCATCGAAATGATAGCTGCAGCTATGGGTGGCAAACCGTTCCGCTGGCCTGCCGGTACATATGTACACAACCACGGCTTCGACCACATCATGATGGCAATGGAAACTGAAATTACCAAAGACGGCGTACACTATAAGGAACTGAACGGCACACCCGAAGAAGAAGCCAAACTGAAAGAAAGCTATGCCCATCTCTGCAAACTTCGTGACGAGGTGATAGAAATGGGTGTACTGCCTGCCATCAAAGACTGGCACAGCATCAATCCGAATATCGACTGATTTCTTCGATAGCAAATGATTCTTAGAAGTAAGGTACCTCGCTCCATAGAGTAAGAGGTACCTTTTTTAGATATTTTTCCTCAAAAAGCCTTGCGGTATAAAAAAAACTCTTTATCTTTGCACCCGCAAACGAAAAAGGTGCCATAGCTCAGTTGGTAGAGCAAAGGACTGAAAATCCTTGTGTCCCCGGTTCGATTCCTGGTGGCACCACTTTTCAAAAGCAATCGGAATGTAGCGCAGTTGGTAGCGCACTACGTTCGGGACGTAGGGGTCGGGCGTTCGAGTCGCCTCATTCCGACAGAAGGCGACAAACGAGCAAAATCGGTTGTCGCTTTTTCTTTTTCACCTTCACAAACCGCTGTAAATCTGCGGAAAATTTTAAAAACTTCATTCTCGTTTTCTGTTCGATAATCCATTATATAAACCTATAACAAAACAGTTGTCAAAAACAAAACTTTCCCGCTTTAAAAGTAAAAGAAGGTATTTCCATAGGTTTTATCTTTATAGCATGATACCCCTCATACTTTTGAAATATAAAATATGTATAAGTAGTGATTGGAAAATATAACACCACTTTGTTTATAAATGATTGCTGAATTGTATCATACCCTTGATAACAAAAAAAACTATTATTATTAAGCATTAAAGAAAATCTCATTCTCACCAAACCCTGATAATTAATGATATGTGGTAAACACTTACTTTGAAATAATACTCCCAAAGGAAAATGATACCCATTACTGTTAGAACCTTGGAAATACAAAATCTGAGATTGTGTATCATATAGGAATTCAAGTTCTTTCCCCGTATGTGTAAAACAATAAAACCCTGTATGAATAACCTCTATACCTTCAGATAGATTACATTTCGAATGGATAGCTGTATTTACTACTCTTAGCACTTCATGTCTATTTTGCGAATACAGTCCTACTATTGTAGTATATAAATCCATAATGATTACTTTTTTACCGTAAAAATAGCTTTTTATTTTAAAACAACTAAAATAAAATCTATTATTTTCTCAAAATCCACTATAAACTTGTTCGATAATTCGATAGTGCAGCCGACAGAAAAGGCTTAGCTTTTAGAAGTTAAGCCTTTTTTATTTCATCCCTCCTCTCCTCCGGTTTCCCGACCATAAGAGAGAGGGGGGGGCAACGTAACAATCTGGGACCAACGTAAAAACCTGAGGGATTTTATTTCTATGCATATAATTTTTGTACAGTTTTTGATTGAAAGGGTGTCAGATTTGACAATTGCATATCTATTCTATATTATATCAACATTTACCAAAGACATACGGAAACAATCTCCAATAACGTAAAAGAACAAACAAGACTCCAACAAAGAGAACAAAAACAACATATACAGTACACCCGATGTATAAAAAGAATAAAAAAGCTCTCCTTTTTGCATATTCTTTCCGAAATAATCCCTAATTTTGCACTACTCTTAGAATAATTATACAGAAAATGAAGAAAAAAGCCAATCGGTTAGACGCCATCAAGATGATTATCTCAAGCAAAGACGTCAGTTCTCAGGAAGAACTGTTGCAAGCTTTGAGCAAGGAAGGCTTTGAACTGACACAAGCCACCTTGTCACGCGACTTGAAACAGCTGAAAGTAGCGAAAGCAGCGAACATGAACGGTAAATACGTATATGTGCTGCCCAACAACATCATGTATAAACGTTCGAACGACCAGAGTGCAAGTGAAATGCTGATGACAAGCGGATTCGTTTCACTTCAATTTTCGGGCAATATTGCCGTCATCCGTACCCGGCCCGGATATGCCAGCAGCATGGCCTACGACATCGACAACCGAGAGTGTCCCGCCATTCTGGGTACCATTGCCGGAGATGACACCATCATGCTGGTGGTGCACGAAGCAGCGTCACATGACGAGGTACGCAGCTTCCTATCGCAAATCATCCCGAACATTAAATGATAGATAACAACAAAAAACAAGAAATTAAATAAGAAATGGATTCGAAACAAATTGATGTGATGGTGGCTGACGCCTCACATGAAGTTTACGTAGACAAGATTTTGGATACCATCCGGGAAGCTGCCAAGGTACGCGGAACGGGCATCGCAGAACGCACACACGAATACGTAGCTACTAAAATGAAAGAAGGAAAGGCCATTATAGCCTTGTGTGGAGATGATTTTGCCGGTTTCACCTACATAGAGAGCTGGGGTAACAAGCAATATGTAGCAACCTCCGGTTTGATAGTACACCCCAAATATCGGGGACTGGGGCTGGCAAAACGTATCAAGACCGCTTCTTTCCGCCTGGCACGCCTACGCTGGCCTAATGCTAAAGTTTTCAGTCTCACCAGCGGAGCTGCCGTCATGAAAATGAATACCGAGCTGGGATATGTGCCCGTCACCTTCAACGAACTGACCGATGACGAATCGTTCTGGAAAGGTTGCGAAGGCTGTATAAACCATGATATATTGGTAGCTAAGAACCGTAAATTCTGCATTTGCACAGCAATGCTTTACGACCCGAAGCTGCACGAAGAGGATAAAATATAAAAATACTAAGGATATGGAAAAGAAGAAGAAAGTAGTAGTCGCATTCAGCGGAGGTTTGGATACCTCGTTTACGGTGATGTATCTTACCAAAGAAAAAGGGTACGAAGTATATGCAGCTTGTGCCAATACGGGCGGTTTCAGTGCTGAACAGTTGAAGACAAACGAAGAAAATGCCTACAAGCTGGGCGCCAAAGAATACGTCACCCTCGACGTGACGCAGGAATACTATGAGAAAAGCTTGAAATACATGGTATTCGGCAATGTTTTGCGTAACGGCACCTATCCTATCTCTGTAAGTTCCGAACGTATCTTCCAAGCATTGGCCATTGCACGCTATGCCAACGAAATCGGCGCGGATGCCATCGCCCACGGTTCTACAGGTGCGGGTAACGACCAGATTCGTTTCGACATGACTTTCCTCGTCATGGCTCCGGGCGTGGAAATCATCACGCTGACACGCGACATGGCACTGAGCCGTCAGGAAGAGATTGATTATCTGAACAAACACGGCTTTGCCGCCGACTTCACCAAACTAAAATATTCCTATAACGTAGGTTTGTGGGGCACTTCCATTTGTGGTGGCGAGATTCTGGATTCCGCGCAAGGGTTGCCCGAAAGCGCCTATCTGAAACACTGCACCAAAGAGGGCAGCGAGCAGTTGCGCCTCACTTTTGAAAAAGGTGAGCTGAAAGCCGTGAACGACGAGACATTCGACGACCCCATCAAAGCCATCCAGAAGGTAGAAGAGATTGGTGCGGCATACGGTATCGGACGCGACATGCACGTAGGCGACACGATTATCGGTATCAAAGGCCGCGTAGGTTTCGAAGCTGCCGCACCTATGCTGATTATCGGAGCACACAAGTTCCTCGAGAAGTACACTTTGAGCAAATGGCAGCAATACTGGAAGGACCAGGTAGCCAACTGGTATGGCATGTTCCTGCACGAAAGCCAATATCTGGAACCAGTAATGCGCGACATCGAAGCCATGCTGGAATCCTCGCAACGCAACGTAAACGGTACGGCTATCCTCGAACTTCACCCGCTCTGCTTTTCTACCGTAGGTGTAGAAAGCAAAGATGACCTTGTGAAAAACAAGTTTGGCGAATACGGTGAGATGCAGAAAGGATGGACGGCAGAAGATGCCAAGGGCTTCATCAAAGTAACCTCCACAGCACTGCGTGCTTATTATTCAAATCATAAAGACGAGAAAATCTAAATGACCGGCAGGAAGCAAAAACTGACACGTCCCCGGACTGGAAGGATGCTTTCAGGCGTATGTGCAGGACTGGCAAACTTTTTCGGACTCGATGTCTCATTGGTGCGTATCGTTTATACGTTCGCCACGATCTTTACTGCATTTGCAGGCATACCCATATACATTATAATGCTAATTGTTATACCACAAGAACCAAATAGATATTATCAAAATGATTAAAGTAGGAATCATCGGCGGAGCCGGATACACGGCAGGCGAACTGATACGTTTGCTGCTCAACCATCCGGAAGCGGAAATCGTTTTCATAAACAGCTCAAGCAACGCCGGCAACAAAATTACCGACGTACACGAAGGACTGTACGGCGAAACAGACTTGGTATTTACCGACCAGCTCCCGCTGGAAGAAATCGACGTACTCTTTTTCTGTACGGCACATGGTGACACGAAGAAGTTCCTCGAAAGCCACAACGTGCCCGAGGAACTGAGAATCATCGACCTCTCCATGGACTACCGCATAGCCTCTCCCGAACACGACTTCATCTACGGCCTGCCGGAGCTGAACCGCCGTGCCACCTGCAAAGCGAAGCACGTAGCCAATCCGGGCTGCTTTGCCACCTGCATACAGCTGGGCCTGCTGCCGCTCGCCAAACATCTGATGCTGAACGATGATATCATGGTGAACGCCATTACCGGAAGTACCGGCGCCGGTGTGAAACCGGGCGCCACGAGCCACTTCAGCTGGCGCAACAACAACATGAGCGTCTACAAAGCTTTCGAGCACCAGCATGTGCCCGAAATCAAGCAATCGCTCAAACAGCTGCAGAACAGCTTTGATGCGGACATTGACTTCATCCCCTACCGCGGCGACTTCCCGCGCGGCATCTTCACCACCATTGTGGTGAAGACCAAAGTGGCCCTGGAAGAAATCGTCCGCATGTATGAAGAATATTACGCCAAAGATTCCTTTACCCACATCGTGGAGAAGAATATCGACCTGAAGCAAGTGGTAAACACCAACAAGTGCCTCATCCATCTGGAGAAGCATGGCGACAAACTGCTTATCATTTCCTGCATTGATAACCTCCTGAAAGGCGCCAGCGGACAAGCTGTCCATAACATGAATTTAATGTTTAACCTGGAAGAGACCGTAGGATTACGGTTGAAACCTTCTGCATTCTAAAAAAAATGAATTTATTCGACGTATACCCTCTCTTTGACATCAACATCGTCAAAGGAAAAGGCTGCCATGTATGGGACGAGAACGGTACCGAATACCTCGACCTCTACGGTGGCCATGCAGTCATCTCAATCGGACATGCACATCCACATTATGTAGAGATGGTGAGTAACCAAGTTGCTACGTTAGGATTCTACTCAAACTCAGTAATTAACAAGCTGCAACAGCAAGTGGCAGAACGCTTGGGAAAAGTCTGTGGCTATGACGACTACTCATTCTTCCTCATCAACAGCGGTGCCGAAGCCAATGAAAACGCCTTGAAACTCGCCTCTTTCTACAATGGCCGTACCCGTGTGATATCCTTCTCAAAAGCATTCCACGGACGTACCTCACTGGCGGTGGAAGTAACGAACAATCCTAAAATCATCGCTCCCATCAACAACTGCGGGCACGTCACCTACCTCCCGTTGAACAACATCGAAGCCATGAAGGCCGAATTGTCCAAAGGAGATGTCTGCGCAGTGATTATCGAAGGCATACAAGGTGTAGGCGGCATCCAACTGCCGACAGACGAATTCATGCAGGCTCTCCGCCAGACTTGTACGGAACACAACACGGTCTTGATTCTCGATGAAATCCAAAGCGGCTACGGACGCAGCGGCAAGTTCTTCGCCCATCAGTACAACGGCATCAAAGCCGACATCATCACCGTGGCAAAAGGCATCGGCAATGGTTTCCCGATGGCAGGCGTACTCATCAGCCCAATGTTTACACCAGTATACGGGCAACTTGGAACCACTTTCGGCGGAAACCACCTGGCTTGCAGTGCCGCCCTTGCCGTGCTGGATGTGATAGAGCAGGAAAACCTGATAGAGAATGCAGCCCAAGTCGGCAACTTCCTGATAACGGAACTAAAGAAATTCCCTCAAATCAAGGACGTTCGCGGACGCGGACTCATGATAGGGCTGGAATTTGAAGAACCCATCAAGGAACTGCGCCTAAGACTACTGAAAGAGCAGCATGTATTCACCGGTGTAAGCGGTACGAATGTACTTCGCCTGCTGCCGCCTCTGTGCCTCGGCATGGATGAAGCAAAGGAATTCTTGGAACGCTTCAAGAAAGTACTTTAATATTTGACACAAATAATCAGCCAGCAAAAGAAACGACCGAAAAGCAGAATACCTTTCTCTCTCGGTCGTTTTTTGTAGAAAATTTATCTACCTTTGCCAGCAAAACAACTCTTTTAACAACAAAAAGATATGAAAACAGCAATTATCGGTGCAGGAAATATGGGGGGAGCCATTGCCCGAGGGCTGGCAAAAGGAACAATCATCCCTGCCGGTAACATCATTGTCTCCAACCCCACCCAGGGCAAGCTGGACAAGCTGAAGGCAGAATTCCCCGCATTGCAAGTGACCAATGACAACCAGGAAGCGGCAGCCGGTGCAGATATGATAATCTTTGCCGTGAAGCCATGGCTGATGGAGCCAGTGATAAAGGAACTGGAACTAAAAGGCACAGAGATTCTTATATCCGTTGCAGCCGGCATTCCTTTTGAAGAGCTGACACACTATGTAGCAGACAAAGAAATGACCATGTTCCGTCTTATTCCCAATACCGCCATCAGCGAGATGGAAAGCATGACACTCATCGCCAGCCGCAATGCCACCAAGGAGCAGGAGCAACTGATGCTGGACATTTTCAACCAGATGGGACTCGCCATGCTCATTCCCGAAGAAAAGATTGCGGCAACCACTGCCATGACTTCCTGCGGCATCGCCTACGTGCTTAAGTATATCCAGGCAGCCATGCAGGCCGGCGTTGAAATGGGTATCTATCCCAAAGACGGCATGCGCATGGTGGCACAATCCGTGAAAGGGGCAGCCGAGCTGATTCTGAACAACGACACGCACCCCAGTGTTGAGATTGACAAGGTGTGTACCCCCGGAGGAATTACCATCAAGGGAATCAACGAGCTGGAACATGAAGGATTCACCTCCACTGTGATTAAAGCCATCAAAGCGAGTAAATGATATTTAATGTGCTAATGTAACGATGTCCCGATATGCCTATGAGCTACGGTGTAATTAAACATTGTGCAGCCTATTGGCACATTGCCACACTTTAATAACAACCCATTAAAAAATATAATTATGGACGAACAAATCAGACAAATAGCCGAACGCCTGCGCGGACTGCGTGACGTATTGGAACTGACTGCCGACGATATCGCCCGTGACTGCGACATTTCTGCAGAAGAGTACCGCCTGGCCGAAACCGGAGAATTCGACATCTCGGTCAGCATGCTGCAGAAGATAGCACGGCACTACGGCATATCACTGGACGCACTGATGTTTGGGCAAGAGCCCAAAATGAGCTCCTACTTCCTGACACGTGCCGGAAAAGGAACCAGTATAGAACGTACCAAGGCATATAAATACCAATCGCTGGCAGCCGGTTTCATCAACCGCACGGCAGACCCGTTCATTGTGACCGTAGAACCGAAACCGGACAGCGAGCCGATACATTACAACAGCCATGCCGGTCAGGAGTTCAACCTCGTACTGGAAGGCCGTATGATGGTCAGCATCGACGGCAAAGACTTAATCTTAAACGAAGGAGACAGTCTATACTTCAACTCCAAACTGCCGCACGGCATGAAGGCGCTTGACGGAAAGACTGTAAAATTCCTGGCAGTAATCATGTAATAAAGTTATGGTAGAAAGATTTTTATCTCAAACATCCTTCACCTCACAGGAGGACTTCATCAAGAACTTGAAGATAAACGTACCGGAGAATTTCAACTTCGGCTACGACGTAGTGGATGCCTGGGCAGCCGAGCAGCCCGACAAACCCGCACTGTTGTGGACCAATGACCAGGGCGAATGCCGGCAGTTTACCTTTGCCGACATGAAACGGTACACAGACATGACGGCTTCCTATTTCCAAAGCCTCGGCATCGGGCACGGAGACATGGTGATGCTGATACTGAAACGCCGTTATGAATTCTGGTTCAGCATTGTGGCACTGCACAAACTCGGTGCAGTGGTGATTCCCGCCACCCACCTGCTGACGAAGAAAGACATCGTATACCGCTGCAACGCCGCAGACATTAAAATGATAGTCTGTGCCGGCGAAAGCGTCATCACCGACCATATCACGGCAGCTATGCCAGAGTCTCCTTCTGTGAAACGCCTCGTAAGCGTCGGGCCGGAAGCTCCCGAAGGATTCGAAGACTTCCACAAAGGTATCGAGGCCGCCGCTCCTTTCGTGAAACCGGAACATCCGAACACGAACGATGACATCTCCCTGATGTACTTCACCAGCGGTACTACCGGAGAGCCCAAAATGGTGGCCCACGACTTCACCTATCCGTTGGGACATATCGTCACCGGCAGCTTCTGGCACAACCTGAAAGAGAGCAGCCTACACCTCACCATTGCCGACACCGGTTGGGGAAAAGCCGTGTGGGGCAAGCTCTACGGACAATGGATTGCCGGTGCCAACGTATTTGTATACGACCACGAGAAGTTCACTCCCGCAGCCATACTGGAGAAGATACAGGATTATCACGTCACGTCGCTTTGTGCACCGCCCACCATCTTCCGGTTCCTCATTCACGAAGACCTTACGAAGTACGACCTATCCAGCCTGGAATACTGCACCATCGCCGGAGAAGCCTTGAACCCCGCTGTATTCGAGACCTTCAAGAAACTGACGGGCATCAAGTTGATGGAGGGTTTCGGACAGACCGAAACGACCCTCACCGTCGCCACCATGCCCTGGATGGAACCGAAACCCGGCAGCATGGGATTGCCCAATCCGCAATACGACGTAGACCTGATAGACAACGACGGCCGTTCTGTGGAAGCCGGTGAGCAGGGACAGATTGTAATCCGTACCGACAAAGGCAAACCGCTGGGATTGTTCAAGGAATACTACCGCGATGCCAACCGTACCCACGAGGCATGGAACAACGGCATTTACTACACGGGAGACGTAGCCTGGAAGGACGAAGACGGCTACCTCTGGTTCGTGGGCCGCGCCGACGACGTTATCAAAAGTAGCGGTTATCGCATCGGCCCGTTCGAAGTGGAAAGTGCATTGATGACCCACCCAGCCGTAGTGGAATGTGCCATTACCGGTGTGCCCGATGAAATCCGCGGCCAAGTGGTAAAAGCTACGATTGTGTTGGCAAAAGAGTACAAGGCACGCGCCGAAGAAGAGCTTGTCAAGGAGTTGCAGAACCATGTGAAGAAAGTGACGGCTCCCTACAAATACCCGCGTGTCATCGAATTTGTTGATGAGCTCCCCAAAACCATCAGCGGGAAAATCCGCCGTGTGGAAATCCGGGAGAACGACCGGAAATAATACTCGCCACCCAGTATCTGAATCATAAGACAACATCCGGGTGAATGAATAAGGAGGGGATAAAACCGAAGTCGGCCATTCTATTGACGATTTCCGTTTTACCCCCTCTTTTTACAAATAGTTGTCTCATTGTGAATACCAAAAGGAGAAAAGAACTATATTTGCACGAAATTAAACTTCACTTGGAACATTTATAAACAAGAAAGACCGACACGGCATATGAAAAATAGAACGCAGATATGGAAAATACTGGCTTTCTTAGGAGCGGTACTTTTCTTGTCTGATACAATATACGCCCAACAATGGACATCCGATAGTCATTCGGAATACAAACGGGATACACTCCCTTTCTCACAGCGCTTCATCCACAGATTAGGCGTAGAAGGGCGTGCTGGCTATATTTTTCAGACCAACCCTTTTCTGGAGTACTCCAACCACCAATACAAGCCCATGAAAAATGCCTATGCCGGCCATCTGAAATACTCCTTCCAGCTCCGTCCCCACACCGTTGCCGACCAGGCTTATATAGGAGCCTATCAAGGGATTGGAGTCGGCTATTTCAACTTCGGCAATCCGGAAGAGCTGGGCAACCCGCTGGCGGTCTATCTGTTTCAAGGGGGACGCATCGCCCAATTCAGCCCCCGCATATCCTTGAACTATGAATGGAACTTCGGCGCATCGTTCGGCTGGAAACCCTACGATGAATACGACAACCCGGAGAACCAGATTATCGGCTCGAAAGTGAATGCCTATCTCAATGTGAACCTCTACTTAAAGTGGGCACTCTCCCCCAAGTTCGACCTGATGATAGGAGCTACCGGAAGCCACTTTTCCAACGGAAACACCCAATATCCCAACTCCGGTCTGAACACGGTGGACTGTAAAGTGGGGCTGGTATATAACTTTAACCGCAGAGCGGATGAACTCGCCCAGTCATGGCAACACCCTATCGTTCCTCCATTCCCCCGCCACGTCAGCTACGACCTGACTTTGTTCGGCTCCTGGCGAAAGAAAGCAGTGGCCCATGAGGGCAGTAGTGGCCAGGTACCCGCACCCGGCACTTACAACGTGTTCGGTTTCAGCTTTGCACCCATGTACAACTTCGGCTATAAATTCCGCGCCGGTGTGGCGTTGGACGGCGTATACGACCACAGTGCGAACATGAAAGAATCGTACGAAGAAGAGAACGGCTTCTATACTCCGCCCGCCAAGAAGCAGATGGCATTGGGCTTATCCGCCCGCGGAGAATTTGTCATGCCTTACTTCACGGTAGGTATCGGTCTGGGAGCCAATGTTCTGCACGGCGGCGGTGACATGAAGTCTTTCTATCAGATTCTTGCCCTGAAAATAGACGTAACACGCAATTCGTATCTCCATATAGGATATAACCTCCGGGAATTTCATGAGCCCAATTATCTGATGTTGGGTATCGGCTATCGGTTCAATAACAAACGCCCCAAGCTGTTCTGAACAATAAAGAGGAGGGTATTTATATAGATTCTTTTATTTCATCTGCAAGCACATATTACCAAGTGCCACGCGCATATCATCTACTATAGTATTATAGTTAGTTTGTTAGTTCACAGAGATGAACACTTTGTTCAAGTATAGAGAAACAGTTTGTTCCAATAAGGAAAAACAGTCTGTTTTCATATGATGAAACGAAATGTTCTATTAAGGGAAACACTTTGTTCGCTATAGGGAAACGGTCTTTCATATCAAGAGCTTATAAAGAAAAAGCTCTGCAAATCAATGATTCACAGAGCTTAATCGAGTACTCGAAGCGGGACTTGAACCCGCACAGCCGCAATGGCCAAAGGATTTTAAGTCCTTCGTGTCTACCATTCCACCATTCGAGCATCCTAAAAAAGGGAAAGGAGAGCGGAAAACGAGACTCGAACTCGCGACCCTAACCTTGGCAAGGTTATGCTCTACCAACTGAGCTATTTCCGCATTTGGAGAACGGGTGCAAAGATAAACAGTTTTCCCGTTTCTGCCAAATTTTTTTTTATAAAAGTACAGTACTCGCAGCGGGACTTGAACCCGCAGAACCTTTTACCTGCCCAGCAACTCTTTCTCTGCAGCTTGCATGGTCTCAAAATTGAAACCATCTACCACTTTCTGCATCAGGGCAGAGACTTCATCGTTACAAAGGTTTCCGATACTGCCTTCATGGGTATGATGTACCTCTTTGCTGTGCGAGAAGTTTCCGGCTTCAATATCCAGTCCCACCTTCTTGTAGGCATCGCGGAAAGGCATCCCTTCACGTGCCAAGCGGTTGACTTCCTCCACACTGAAAATAAGCAGATACTTGTCATCATCAAGAATATGTTCGTTCACCTTGATTTCATTCATAATGTAAGTCGTCATCTGCAGACAGTCTTTCAGTTCCTGAAAAGCAGGCAGGAAGACCTCTTTGATAATCTGCAAGTCACGGAAATAGCCGGAAGGAAGATTGTTGGCTATCATCATAATCTGCTGGGGAAGGGATTGCAGTTTGTTGCACTTGGCACGCGTCAGTTCAAAGACGTCCGGGTTCTTCTTGTGAGGCATGATGCTGGAGCCGGTAGTGCAATCGTCCGGCAGCTTCACAAAACCGAAGTTCTGACTGTTGAACATACATGCGTCAAAAGCCAATTTCGATATGGTTCCGGCCACACTGGCAAGGGCGAAAGCTACATTACGCTCCATCTTGCCACGCCCCATCTGGGCATACACTACGTTGTAGTTGAGGGAATCAAATCCCAAAAGACGGGTAGTCATCGTACGGTTCAGCGGGAACGAGGAACCGTATCCCGCAGCAGAACCCAAAGGATTGCGGTTGCACATCTTGAAAGCTGCCTGAAGGAACATCATATCGTCCACCAGGCTCTCGGCGTATGCCCCAAACCAAAGTCCGAAAGAAGACGGCATGGCTATCTGCAAGTGTGTATAACCCGGCATCAGTACATCCTTGTAGCGTTCGCTCTGCATAACCAGCACATGGAACAATTGTTCCACAGCCTCTGCCACTTCCTTTATCTCTGCACGGGTAAAGAGCTTCAAATCGAGCAACACCTGGTCGTTGCGCGAACGTCCGCTGTGTATTTTCTTACCTATATCACCCAAGTTGCGCGTCAGCATAAGTTCCACTTGTGAGTGAACGTCTTCCACTCCCTCTTCTATCACAAATTCTCCACGCTCGGCCATCGCATAGATTTCCTTCAATTCGGCCAGTAATTGCCGCAGTTCTTCCTTCGTCAACAAGCCAATGCTTTCGAGCATCGTGATGTGCGCCATGGAACCCAGCACATCGTGCTTTGCCAAATAAAGGTCCATTTCACGGTCACGGCCTACCGTGAAGCGTTCGATATCCTTATTTACCTGAACGGATTTTTCCCAAAGTTTCTGAGCCACGTTGTTTCTAATGATTAATGGTTAGTGATTAATATTGTATCATCGCCAACATATCTGCCATCTTCTCCAGTCCTTCCTGCAAGGGTTTCTGCACCATGGTCTTCATAAACGGATTTATATCCATGCCGATGGTCAGCTTCATTTTGCATTCGGTTTCGGTGGTGGGTACAATCTGTATCCACAGATTGAAGGGCAGCGGTGAAGTGGTTGTTGCAAACTTGATACACTTGCAAGGTTCCTTCTCCACAATCTGCAACGTAATCTTTCCCACGGGGGCCACCTCTATCGTCATGCTCTCCGCGTCAAAACTCAAGTTCTTCACTTTGTCTTCAGGCAGACGGTCTTTCACCTTCTCCAGATTGCTCAGGTCGGAAAGCTTTTCATAAACAGCTTCTTGTGAAGCCGGTACAACTTTCACTCCACTCTCAAATTTCGTCATAATCAATCGTATTCAAAAAGAAAAAAGAACTATCCGGACAGAATCTATCCGAATGGCTCTTTTATCCATATTAACATTTTTACAAATAAGTTCTTATTTTCCAGATTCCCAATGTGCAGGGTCTTTACGCCATTCATTCAGAGTCTCCACATCTTCTTCCTCGATATAGCCCGTACGCAGTGCCACTTCCATCACAGCCTCGTAATTGGTCAGCGTCACCAAAGGCACTTTGGCATCCTTGAAAGCCTTTTCGGCAACCGGGAAACCATAAGTATAGGCAGCCACCATACCGATGACCTCACATCCGTCACGGCGGATAGCTTCTACAGCCTTTAAGCTGCTTCCACCCGTAGAAATCAAATCTTCCACGACTACCACCTTCATACCGGGACGAAGTTCACCTTCAATCAAATTCTCCAGTCCATGGTCTTTCGGAGTGGAGCGTACATATACAAACGGCAAGTTCAATGCATCGGCCACCAAGGCACCTTGCGGGATAGCTCCCGTTGCCACACCGGCAATGGCATCCACCTGTCCGAAACGTTCCAAAATCAGACGCGTAATTTCAATCTTTACGAAATTACGGAGAGAAGGATAAGAAAGGGTTTTGCGGTTATCACAATAAAACGGAGACTTCCATCCGGATGCCCAAGTGAACGGGTTAGCCGGTTGTAGTTTAATCGCTTTTATCTTCAGCAACTTCTCTGCAAACAATCTTTCTAAAGTTTTCATAGCAAAACTAATCTATATATGATAAATATGGCACAAAAATACGGAAACAGAATGAGAATAAAAAAGAGAAAGCCGATAATTTTCATTCGGAGTAGTCATTTTCCTCAGAAACCTCTATGCAACGACATATATCCTTCATTTCGAACCCCCTGCTCAAGGCAAAACGCACCAGTTTGCCATTCAACTCATACTCACTTTCGGCACGGACGCTTTTACGCTTTGCCGCCAGCAGTTTCTGCAAGACGGCGTGGTATTCCTCCTCATCAATCTCGTTCAAATAGGGCCAATAGACAGATGAAGATATCTTTTTCAACTGGAGCGCCTGCCCTATCTTCATCTTGCCCCATTTGGCTAAACGGTATTTGTCGTTGATGAAAGCACGGCAGAAGCGTTCTTCATCAATGTACTTCTCTTGTTCCAGACGGTTGATGATACGGTCTATGGCATCATAGGCAATGCCCCAGCGTTGCAGTTTCTCCGCAATCTCCGCCCGGCAATGCTCGGCAGTGGAGCAATATGCCGCCACTCTGTTCAAAGCTTCAGTTTCAGTTATTTCTATCATCGTTCTGCAATTACGTACCGGTCGTTGCCGGAAATATCTTTTCGGATACGGACATTCGTATAGCCTTGCTTGCGAAGCATCGAAGCGACAGCCTCTCCAAATGCCCGGTTGATTTCAAAATAGAGTCGGCCGCCGACCGTCAGCATGCTCCGTCCCAGTTCACCTATACGCCGATAGAAACGGAGCGGGTCGCTGTCTGGAACAAACAAAGCTCCCGAAGGTTCCCAGTTCAAGACATTTGGCTCCATGTCCTTCTTTTCTGTTTCCGTAACATAAGGCGGATTACTGACGATTACATCAAAGTACTCATCCTCAGTCGGTTGATACGTCAGGACATCACGCTGTACAAATTGTACGGAGGTCTGCAAAAGGCGGTTATTGTCGCCGGCTATGGCAAGAGCTTCTCCGGAAATGTCCCAAGCAGTTACTTCCGCTTCCGGCAACTCTTTAGACAAAGTGACGGCAATACACCCACTTCCAGTGCCAATGTCGAGAATACGGGAAGCCGGAGCGACTTCCTCCAGCATCCTCTCCACCAGTTCTTCCGTTTCGGGACGGGGAATAAGCACCCCCGGAGCCACCCGAAAAGTACGTCCCAGGAAACGGGCAGTACCCTGCACATACTGTATGGGCTCAAAATTGCACAGACGGGAAAGAATGCTTTCCAATTCCTTTTCATCCTTTGGAGATAAAATCATATCTTTGCCCAGGTAATAGTCAATATGACTCTGACCTAACATTTCACAGCAGACAATACGGGAAAGATTGGCTGCCTCCCGGGGAGGATAGCACTCCTGCAAAGCACTGCGGATATGTGAAACGGTTACATTCATTCGGAGTCCGGTTTTATTCGGGCTGCAAAAGTAATCATTAATTTTGATTATTCAACCAAAAGACAAGCAAGGATATGAATTCAGAAGAAGAGAAATATATGCTGCGATGCATCCAACTGGCACAAAACGGACTTTGCAATACAGCACCCAACCCGATGGTGGGAGCGGTAATAGTATGTGACGGGAAAATCATAGGCGAGGGATACCATGTGCGCTGTGGAGAAGCCCACGCCGAGGTCAACGCCATCCGTTCCGTGAAAGACACGTCCCTGCTGAAACGTTCCACCATCTATGTCAGCCTGGAACCGTGTTCGCACTATGGCAAAACTCCTCCTTGTGCAGACCTCATCATCGAGAAGCAGATTCCACGCATCGTCATCGGGTGCCGGGACCCTTTTTCTAAGGTTGCGGGCCGAGGCATACAGAAACTGAAGGATGCCGGACGTGAAGTTATTGTCGGAGTGCTGGAAACAGAATGTCGGCAGCTCATCCGCAGGTTCATCACTTTCCATACTTTGCGACGCCCCTACATCACCCTAAAATGGGCGGAATCTTCTGACAGATATATCGATTACTCCCGCACGGACGGTAAACCGGTTATCCTCTCCAGCCCGCTGACTTCGATGCTGGTACACAAGAAACGGGCAGAGCACAGTGCCATATTAGTAGGTACCCGTACGGCTGAACTGGACAATCCCGGCCTGAATGTCCGCCATTGGTATGGTCGTTCACCGGTACGTATCGTGCTGGACCGGCAACAAAAGCTATCCCCCAGCCTTCACCTATTTGACGGTAGCGTGCCGACCCTCGTTTTTACAGAAATCCCGCACGCTCCGCTACCGAATGTAGAATATCTGCCAGTCAGCGACTACCGGCAGAATATACTCCCCGAAATCATGGAAATGCTGTATACACGCGGATTACAATCCCTTTTGGTAGAGGGTGGCAGCCAAACGCTCCAATCCTTCATTGATGCCGGATTGTGGGACGAAATCTTTGTGGAAGAAGCTCCGCACCTTCTTCATTCCGGCGTCAAAGCACCCGAAATCAGTGACGGATATCCATTTGCAACAGAGTATTCTTTCGGCAGGAGTTTTCGCCATTATACGGCCTCAAGAAACAGTCAATAGCCTCATTTCAGGGCTTTTTTATCGAGAAAAAGGGGGATATTATCTATAATTTTATATAAAACTTCCCCGTAAAGCTGTTTATAGAAAAAAATGTTCCTATTTTTGCAACTTGTAAATAAACACTAACTTTCAAAATGAGAATAAAGTTTCTATCAGTAATTGTGAGTTTTCTTATTGTGTCATTTGCTCTAAGTTCATGCCTTGACTCTGACGACAATTATGAATTCAGTTCCGATGCTACTATACATGCTTTTGGTATCGATACCATACATGGCAAACATTACAAATTTACAATTGACCAGCTCAATAGACTCATCTATAACAGAGATTCATTGCCCGTAGGTTCAGATACCATCATTGACCGTATTCTGATTGATACTATGACCGTTACCGGTTGGATAACTTCAGGCTCGCCTACCGACACGGTATTCGTCATGTCGGACTCCGTGGATTTGAGACCCGCCATGAACAACGATGCCGGCATGCTGTTCAAAGCACATGCCGCCGACGGTGTTACAGTCCGCGAATATAAATTGAAAGTTAATGTACACCTGCAAGACCCGGACTCACTCGTATGGACAGACATGCAGAAAAGGGGGAATATATTCTCCAATACCATCAATTTAGGTCAGCAAAAAGCGGTTGTACTGGGAGACGAACTATTTGTCTACACTTCCAACAGTACTGCTTACAAGACATCGACTGCGCCCGATAAATACAACTGGAGTAAAGTCAATGTCAGCAACCTCCCCTCAGACGTAAAGCTGACATCTGCCGTAGAGTATAACAATGCGCTTTATATGGTTACAGAAAGCAAAAGAGTATTCAGCTCTACCAACGGCGGCGCCTGGACAGAAGTCACTACATTGGGAGACAATGTCATAGTCCTCATCAATGGTTTCTCTGACCGGCTCTCGGGTATTGTGGAAATCAACGGAAAGCAATATTTCAACATCTGTAAAGACGGAAAGAATTGGGAAACGGAAAACACGGCTGACAACCTTACCCTTGAGGAAGTCCCGGCAGGATTCCCTACCGAAAACATATCCACCACCCAGACCAATACCGGCAATGGTGTAGAGAAGGTGGTTCTGGCAGGAATGCCGCTGGCCAACGAACAAGAGACAATACCCTGGTTCTCATTGGACGGCAAAGGCTGGGCAAGCCTGGCTAACACGGTGTACGACACATCTTGTCCCGGCATGGTCAACCCTGCCATTATGTACTATGGCGACATGTTCTATTGCTTTGGAGGAGAACTTGACGCCATCTACAACTCCATCACAGGCATTGCGTGGAGCAAGACAGAAACCAAATTCCTGCTACCCCAGGAATTCAAAGGGAAAGGCGCGTACTCCATTATAGTGGAACCGACGAAAGACAAAACTGTGGACCCGGCAGACAAACGGGACTTCATTTGGGTGATATTCGGCGGCAACGGCACCAAGAATGAGGTATGGCGCGGACGTCTTAACAGATTGGGCTTCGAAATACAATAATAATGATGTCATATAAGGAAGAAATCGATCTAAACCGGATACCCCAGCACGTGGCGATTATCATGGACGGTAACGGACGGTGGGCCAAGCAGCGTGGACACGAACGCAGCTATGGACATCAGGCCGGCGCAGAGACTGTGCACGTCATTGCAGAGGAAGCCGCTAAATTAGGAGTCAGATACCTTACTTTATATACGTTCTCTACCGAGAACTGGAATCGTCCGTCGGACGAGGTAGCCGCCTTGATGGGATTGCTCTTCGACTCCATAGAGGAAGAGACGTTCATGAAGAACAATATCAGTTTCCGGGTAATAGGAGATATTGAAAAACTGCCTGCCAACGTACAGCAACGGCTCAACACTTGCGTGGCACACACCTCCCACAACACGGGAATGTGCCTGGTACTGGCATTGAGCTACTCTTCCCGCTGGGAAATAACGGAAGCTGCCCGGCAAATAGCCGACCTGGTACAGAAAGGTGAGCTGAAACCCGAACAAATCGACAGTGAGCTCATATCCCGTCATCTGACAACCCACTTCATGCCCGACCCCGACCTGCTGATACGTACCGGAGGAGAGCTCCGCCTTAGTAACTACATGCTCTGGCAATGCGCCTATTCGGAACTTTATTTCTGTGATACCTATTGGCCCGACTTCCGTGAAGAAGAATTACGCAAAGCCATATGTGACTATCAGAAACGCGAACGCAGGTTCGGCAAGACCAGCGAGCAAATCAATTAATCACCGGACACACAAATAGTAAATAGTAAATTGTAAAATAGTAAATAAAAAGATGCACTATCGTATTTTCTCCATACTCGTAACGTTTGTCTGCCTTTTCGGCTGCGCACTGACAACAGCAGCACAGGACGTAAACAACACCGATGAAACCGAAAAGCCGGTTATACTCTATTCGGGAACACCCAAGAAGTATGAAATAGCCGACATTAAGGTCGAAGGAGCCCAGAACTATGAGGATTATGTAATTGTCGGATTGTCCGGACTATCCAAAGGGCAGACTATCACCGTGCCGGGTGACGAGATTACACAAGCTTGTAAGCGCTACTGGCGCCACGGTCTGTTCTCTGACGTGGAAATTACAGCAGACAAGATTGAAGGCGACCAAATTTGGCTGACCATTCATCTGACCATGCGTCCGCGTGTTTCCGACATACGCTACAACGGTGTGAAGAAGTCAGAGCGTGAAGACCTGGAAAGCAGAATCGGCATGATAAAGGGCGGTCAGATTACACCTAATCTGGTGGACCGCGCCAAGACCTTGATAAAGCGCTATTTTGACGACAAGGGCTTCAAGAATGCAGATGTAATCATCACCCAACGTGATGATCCGGAAAAGAAGAATGAAGTGATTGTCAACATCGACATCGACAAGAAGGAGAAAGTGAAAGTACATCAAATCACCATTGTAGGCAACGAGGCCCTCACGACCAAGAAGCTGAAGCGTGTGATGAAGAAAACAAACGAAAAGGGCAAGCTGCTCAATCTGTTCCGCACCAAGAAATTCATTGAGGACAACTACGAAGCGGACAAACAGCTGATTATCGACAAATACAACGAACTGGGTTATCGTGACGCCATCATCGTGACAGACAGTATCAAGCCCTACGATGACCGCACGGTAGACATCTTCATGCAGATTGAGGAAGGACAGAAATACTATCTCCGCAATGTAACCTGGGTAGGTAACACACTGTATCCTTCCGAACAACTGAACTTCCTCCTCCAGATGAAGAAGGGTGATGTCTACAACCAAAAGTTACTTGAAGAGCGTACAATGACCGATGACGATGCCATCGGTAACCTTTACTACAACAACGGTTATCTGTTCTACAGCCTCGAACCGGTGGAAGTAAACATCGTGGGCGACTCCATCGACCTGGAAATGCGTATCTACGAAGGTCGCCAGGCTACCATCAATAAAGTCAGCATCAACGGTAACGACCGTTTGTATGAAAACGTAGTACGCCGTGAACTCCGTACCCGTCCGGGCGAACTCTTCAGCCGTGAAGACCTGATGCGTTCCATGCGTGAAATCCAGCAGATGGGACACTTCGACCCCGAACAAATCCAGCCCGACATCCAGCCGAGACCGGAAGACGGCACGGTAGACATCGGTTATGACCTTGTATCCAAAGCCAACGACCAGGTAGAGTTCTCCGCCGGTTGGGGACAAACGGGTATTATCGGTAAGTTAAGTCTGAAGTTCACCAACTTCTCTCTGTCCAACCTGCTGCATCCGGGTGAGAACTACCGCGGTATCCTCCCGCAAGGCGATGGTCAGACATTGACCATCAGCGGCCAGACCAATGCCAAATACTATCAGTCATACAGCGTTTCATTCTACGACCCGTGGTTTGGCGGTAAACGCCCGAATGCATTCTCCGTATCGGCTTTCTATTCCCGCCAGACCGACATCAGTAGCCGTTATTACAATTCAGCCTACATGAACAGCTATTACAACAGCTATTATAGCGGTATGTATGGCTACGGTATGTACAACTACGGCAATTACAACAACTACGAGAATTATTACGACCCGGACAAATCTATCCAGATGTATGGTCTTGCAGTGATGTTCGGTAAGCGTTTGAAGTGGCCGGATGACTACTTCCAGTTCACAGCCGAGTTGTCTTACCAACGCTATGTTCTGAGTGACTGGCAGTACTTCCCGGTTACCAACGGTAAGTGTAATAACCTCAGCCTCAACCTGACCTTGTCCCGTAGCTCTATCGACAACCCGATTTATCCGCGCCAAGGTTCCGAGTTCTCGTTGTCTGCACAAATCACACCGCCTTTCTCTCTGTTCGACGGTACCGATTACAGCAAGTACAGCACCAGCAGCCAGGAAGACATGAACAAGATGCACAAGTGGATTGAATACCACAAGTGGAAATTCAAATCCAAAGTCTACATCCCGTTGATGGACCCGATTACCGTCAAACGTACTCCGGTGCTGATGGGACGTGTAGAATTCGGTTTGCTGGGACACTACAACAAATACAAAAAGTCTCCGTTCGAAACGTTTGACGTGGGTGGTGACGGTATGACCGGCTACTCCAGCTATGCTACAGAAAGTATCGCCCTCCGTGGTTATGAGAACAGCTCATTGACTCCATACGGTTCTGAAGGTTATGCCTATACACGTCTCGGACTGGAATTAAGATATCCTTTGATGCTCGAAACAAG
This sequence comes from Bacteroides sp. AR20, assembly GCF_964250605.1. NCBI lineage: Bacteria > Pseudomonadati > Bacteroidota > Bacteroidia > Bacteroidales > Bacteroidaceae > Bacteroides > Bacteroides sp. AR20. The sequence continues at coordinate 23,305 of NZ_CAXUGK010000009.1, forward strand.
TACCAGTATTTATGCGTTAACGTTTGTGGAAGCCGGTAATGCATGGCATGATGTCAATAAGTTCAACCCGTTCGAATTGAAACGTTCAGCCGGTGTCGGTGTCCGCATCTTCCTCCCGATGATTGGTATGATGGGTATCGACTGGGCTTACGGTTTCGACAAAATAATGGGTTCCTCGCAATATGGCGGCAGCCAGTTCCACTTCATCCTGGGACAGGAATTCTAAGCAATGGACAATTGATAATTGACAATTAATGCAGTATCGTTATGAAGAAGAGTTTATTGATCCTTTTTACGCTGTTTGCAGTAAGTATAACAGCCGGTGCACAGAAGTTCGCCTTGATTGACATGGAATATATCCTGAAAAATATTCCTGCTTACGAACGTGCCAATGAACAACTGGAACAAGCCTCCAGACAATGGCAGAGTGAAGTCGAAAAGATTTCCGAAGAAGCCAAGACTCTGTACAAGAACTATCAGTCTCAGATTGCTTCCCTTTCTGAAACACAGAGAGGCAAAAAGGAAGAAGAGATTGTCGCTAAAGAGAAATCGGCAGCCGAGCTGCGCCGCAAATACTTCGGTCCGGAAGGCGAACTGTATAAAAAACGTGAAAGTCTGATGCAACCCATTCAAGATGAAATATACAATGCTGTAAAGGAAATTGCTACACAGAACGGATATGCGGTAGTTGTAGACCGTGCTTCCGCATCAAGTATCATTTTTGCCTCGCCAAGTATTGACGTCAGCAATGAAGTACTTGCAAAACTGGGATATTCAAATTAATTTCATACATTTGTTTCAGAATATAGACTGCATTCAAGATTAAAAATAAGCTTGCTTATTTTGTATTGCGTTCAGTTTGCGCTATATTTGCCCCCAACGAATAATCATTCAAATAAATAATAAACATTATGCTTAAAAAAATCGCACTACTCGTAGTTATGTTCGCCCTCCCGCTGGGAGCTATGGCGCAAGCTAAATTCGCTCACATGAATTCTCAAGATGTAATCGCTGTTATGCCTGAATTTACCAAAGCCCAAGCTGACTTGGACGCCATGTCTAAAAAATACCAGGATGAAATGCAGCGTACCAACGAAGAATTCCAAAAGAAGTACCAAGAATTCCTGGCACAAGCCGACTCTCTGCCGAAAAACATTGCAGAAAGACGTCAGAAAGAGCTGCAGGATATGGCTCAACGTCAGGAACAGTTCCAACAAGAAGCTTATCAAAGTATGCAGAAAGCACAGCAAGATGCTATGGCTCCCATCTATAAGAAACTGGACGAAGCCATCCAAGCTGTCGGCAAAACTGAAGGTGTTGTCTACATTTTCGACTTAGCCCGTACCCCGATACCATTCGTAGGAGCACAGAGCGTTGATGTAACTGCCAAAGTCAAAACGCAATTGGGCATTAAATAATAGAATTATTTATGATAAAGCAAGCGCGGATAGTTTTATCCGCGCTTATTTTTTATACATTACTGAGAAATTTGAATTATCTTTGCATGGTACATAGCCTTTAGAACGCATGAAACAGACATTACCTTCTGCAGCCGGTCCCATCGGAATATTCGATTCCGGATATGGCGGACTGACCATCCTAAGCAAGATACGGGAAGTCCTTCCCCAATATGACTACATTTACCTGGGCGACAACGCACGTGCGCCTTACGGGACCCGCTCATTCGAGATTGTCTATGAGTTCACCTTGCAGGCAGTCACCAAACTGTTCGAGATGGGATGCCATCTCGTCATCCTGGCATGCAATACAGCTTCGGCAAAAGCCCTGCGCAACATACAAATGAATGATTTGCCCCGCCTCGACCCAATGCGTCGTGTGTTGGGAGTAATCCGCCCAACCGTAGAATGCATAGGGAACATAACCCAAAGCCGCCATGTGGGAGTGCTTGCCACAGCAGGAACCATCAAGTCTGAATCCTATCCGCTGGAAGTGCATAAACTCTTCCCCGACATCAAAGTGAGCGGTGAAGCCTGCCCTCTATGGGTATCCCTCGTAGAAAACAACGAGGCACAAGGTGAGGGTACCGACTACTTCATACGCAAGAACATCGGCAACCTGCTGGCCAAAGACACACAGATAGATACCGTCATTCTAGGCTGCACGCACTTCCCGCTGCTGCTGCCCAAGATACAGCAATACATGCCCGACGGCATCACGACCGTCACCCAAGGGGAACTGGTGGCAGACAGTCTGAAAGACTATCTTCACCGTCATCCGGAAATGGACAAAAAATGTACCAAAGGTGGAAGATGCGTCTACCGCACCACGGAATCGGAGGAGAAATTCACAGAATCGGCTTCTACTTTCCTGAATGAATCGATAAGAGTTGAGAGGATTGAACTATAAATTCGTCAGCATTAAACATTAAAACAAAAACATTTGTTATATTTGTAAGACAGAAACCTCTAAATTCATACCATCATGAAAGAAGAAGACAAAAGCAAACTCGTTGAGGTGTTCACCGGTTCACCGTGGGAAGCAGAACTTGTAAAGAGCCTGCTGGGAAATAGTGATATTGAAGCTGTAACAAAAGACGGAATGGTAGTAAACGTTGTACTGCCTGCCACTGCGGTAGATGTTTCCGTCCTCGTCAATGAAAAGGACTACGAAGCCGCTATGGAAGTAGTCCGCGAATACGAAAAGAGAGAAAATGGAGATTGATTTCAATAGAATTGCTGTCAAGATAGGCAGCAATGTTTTGACACGTCGTGACGGCACTCTCGACGTCACCCGCATGTCCGCTTTGGTGGACCAGATAGCCGAGCTGCACAAGGCCGGCATAGAAATAATACTTGTTTCTTCCGGAGCCGTTGCTTCGGGACGTAGTGAAGTGCACCCCACCAAGAAGTTGGACAGCGTAGACCAGCGCCAGCTCTTTTCCGCTGTAGGGCAGGCCAAACTCATCAACCGCTACTACGAGCTGTTCCGGGAGCATGGCATCCCCGTGGGACAAGTGCTCACAATGAAAGAGAACTTTTCCACCCGCCGCCATTACCTCAACCAGAAAAACTGTATGACCGTAATGCTGGAGAACGGCGTCATTCCCATTGTCAATGAGAACGACACCATCTCCGTGAGTGAACTGATGTTCACCGACAACGATGAGCTGTCCGGCCTGATAGCCTCCATGATGGATGCCCAGGCACTAATCATTCTCAGCAATATAGACGGCATCTACAACGGTTCACCCGCCGACCCGAATTCTCAGGTCATCCGTGAAATAGAACAAGGCAAAGACCTCTCCTCCTACATACAAACTTCCAAGTCCAGTTTCGGACGCGGCGGCATGCTGACAAAAACCAACATTGCCCGCAAAGTGGCGGATGAGGGCATCACAGTAATCATAGCCAACGGGAAGCGGGACAACATCCTCGTGAAAATAATGAATAATGAAGAATTAAACTATACCCGTTTCATTCCGTCTCCGGAACCGGTATCGAGCATCAAGAAATGGATTGCGCACAGCGAAGGGTTTGCCAAAGGCGAACTGCACATCAATCATTGTGCCACCGAACTGCTCTTCTCGGACAAAGCAGTAAGCATCCTACCGGTAGGCATCACTGACGTTATAGGCGAGTTCGAGAAGGACGACATCGTACGGATTATCGACTTCGGCGGTAAACCCATCGGTGTGGGAAAAGCCAACTGTGACTCCAGCCAGGCACGGGAAACAATGGGAAAACATGGAAAGAAACCCGTAGTGCACTACGACTACCTATATATAGAATAGGCCACAGACGGATACTATCCACGATATTCATACTTGCATATTTATCACTCTATACTCAGTAAGAAAATGAACTTAAACAAAACTTTTGTCGCCGTACAAGATGCCAGCCGTAACATGCTAGCGTTGAGCGACAAAGAAATCAACCAAATATTACTGGCTGTTGCAGACGCTGCCATAAACAAAACAGACTTCATTCTGAGTGAAAACCAGAAGGATTTGGAGCGTATGCCTTCTACCGACCCTAAATACGACCGCCTAAAACTGACAAAAAGCCGTTTGCAGGACATCGCTGCGGACATCCGCAACGTAGCCGCCCTCCCTTCTCCTTTGGGAAAAGTCCTTAAAGAGAACGTATTACCCAACGGATTGAAGATAAAAAGGGTCAGTGTACCTTTCGGTGTCATAGGCATTATCTACGAAGCCCGTCCCAACGTCAGTTTCGATGTATTCTCACTCTGCCTTAAAAGCGGCAATGCCTGTATTCTGAAAGGCGGAAGCGATGCAGACTATTCCAACCGTGCCATAATCAGCGTGATACACGAGGTACTGGAGCATTTCAACGTAGATACACATATCGTGGAACTGCTTCCTGCCGACAGAGAGGCGACTGCCGAACTACTGCATGCCAACGATTATGTAGATTTGATAATTCCGCGCGGCAGCAGCAGCCTGATAAACTTCGTACGCCAGAATGCCACAGTACCGGTTATAGAGACAGGTGCCGGCGTATGCCATACGTTCTTCGACCGCTATGGCAATATAAGCATAGGTCCATCTATCATTGCCAATGCAAAGACACGCCGGGTCAGTGTATGCAACGCTTTGGATTGCCTGATTATCGAAGCCGACAGCCTGGCTAATTTGCCCGACCTATGCCTGCCGCTGCAATCAAGCAATGTAGAGATATTTGCCGATGAACCCGCCTACCACAGTCTGCGTGACAAATATCCCGTCGAGCTGTTGAGACTTGCCACTGAAGACTGCTACGGCAGAGAGTTCCTGGACTACAAGATGGCCATTAAAACCGTGAATTCTTTCCAGGAAGCATTGGCACATATCCGGAAGTACGGTTCCAAACATAGCGAATGCATCATTACGGACGACAAGACACGTGCCGAATGGTTCTGCCGGGAAGTGGACGCCGCTTGCGTATACGTCAATGCACCGACCTCTTTCACCGACGGCGCACAATTCGGACTCGGTGCCGAGATTGGCATCAGCACCCAGAAGCTACACGCCCGCGGTCCGATGGCTCTGGAAGAAATCACCACATACAAATGGATTGTCGAAGGTTCCGGACAGACCAGACCTTGACAGCCGAATAACAAAGATATAGATACACTAAAAAGACTGTAAATATGAAGAACTTTACTTGCGTGCAGGACATCGGTAACCTGAAGTCTGCACTGGACGAAGCATTCGAGATTAAAAAAGACCGTTTCAAATATGTGGAACTGGGACGTAACAAAACGCTGATGATGATTTTCTTCAACTCCAGCCTGCGTACCCGCCTCAGTACACAGAAAGCTGCATTGAATCTGGGCATGAACGTAATTGTACTGGACATCAACCAGGGAGCCTGGAAACTGGAGACAGAGCGTGGTGTCATCATGGACGGTGACAAACCGGAACACTTACTGGAAGCCATTCCCGTGATGGGCTGCTATTGCGACGTCATCGGCGTACGTTCTTTTGCACGCTTCGAAAATAAGGAAGACGATTACAACGAAGTGATACTGGAGCAGTTCATCAAGCATTCCGGCCGGCCGGTATTCTCCATGGAGGCTGCCACACGCCATCCGCTGCAGAGTTTTGCCGACTTGATAACCATTGAGGAATATAAGAAGACGGCACGCCCCAAAGTAGTGATGACATGGGCTCCACATCCGCGTCCATTGCCCCAGGCTGTCCCCAACTCCTTTGCCGAATGGATGAATGCAACTGATTATGACTTTGTGATTACACATCCCGAAGGTTATGAACTCGACCCCAAGTTCGTAGGAAATGCCCGCGTAGAATATGACCAGATGAAAGCTTTTGAAGGAGCCGATTTTGTCTATGCCAAGAACTGGGCGGCCTATACAGGCGACAACTACGGACAAATATTGAGCAAAGACCGCACCTGGACAGTAGGCGAGCGCCAGATGGCCGTTACCAACAATGCCTACTTCATGCACTGCCTGCCGGTTCGACGCAACATGATTGTGACGGATGATGTGATAGAAAGCCCGCAGTCCATCGTAATCCCCGAAGCGGCCAACCGGGAGATTTCAGCAACAGTGGTGCTGAAGAGACTGCTTGAAAGCCTCTAACCAGAGGACAAGACTACTTTATTCTTTTTAGGCGCGGATTACGCGGAAAACGCGGATTCTTTTCTTAAATTTTTCCGTGAAATCCGCGTAATCCTCGCCTAAAAAGAAATTATAGCAAATGCATTTCAGCTACACCGCTATTACTTTTCCACTTCTTTGCCCGCTTCTTCCCAACCGATGAAACCTTTGTCAAGGTCATAGATTATATATCCTTTTTTGCTCAGTATGGCAGCGGCCTTTTTACTACGCTTACCACTACGACAATATACTGCAACCGGTTTGTCCTTCTGCAGAGTGGAGTCGGCCATCGTTTCAAACGACTCATCCAATACATTAATATTGATACTGTGGGGCACGTGTCCTTCCGAGTATTCGGCAACAGTACGCACATCCAGAAGCTGCACCTCCGGATTGGCTATCAATGTGGAAAAGTCATCTACCGAAACAGACTTGAACTGTCCCTCCTTCTGCTGGCAGGAAAAGAGGGTGGTAAAAACGAGGCAAAGGCCCGCGAACAATGTCTTCATCGAATATTTCATTTTAGTCAGGGTTATAAACAAAATCGTAAGTCTTGATGTCACCGGAATAAGTGTGCACACTGAAATGAACCATAACCTTCTGTATATCCTCTGCCGCATACTGCCGCAAAGGTACGGAAGCGTAGGCACGCCTGGTATAAGACACCACCTCCTCCTTTGCGTCATGATACAGCGTCAGATATACTTCACTACACCCGGTAGCAGTATCCACAATCACTTCATCCTCAATAAAATGGAACTTATGTTCACCATTCTCCTTGACTATCAGTGTCATATTGAGATAGTCGAGTCCCATCCAGATACCCAGCACATCAGTAGGGTCTGTCTTGACGCCCTCCTCGAACTTGTCGGCCGTTTTGGGAGCGACAGAAAGAACACCGCTCAAGGCATACAGCACCGCACCGGCAGTTCCATCGGCAGTTACCTCCGAAGCATAATTACTGATGACACGTACCGAAGCGTTTGCCTCTATGTTCGTCTTTGTCTTGTCCTCCACTACCGGCAAGGTTTCCCCTTCATCCGTCACAACAGACCGCAGATAGCCGTCAGCCCCCGAAAAGGCAGTCAAGAATTCCAGCTTCACGGAAGGATAATGATAATCATCATCGCCACAACCAGCCAACAGACAGGCCAATAAAGGCAAAAGCCACCAATCACAGTACTTCTTCATGTATTCATTCTTTTATAGCCGCCAGATAATTCTTCAACGGGTTGGCATACATCAGCAGCATTTTTCCGCGCAGAAAGTCCACGTCCTTATTAGGAATGGAGATACGCTCCAACTGTTGTTCTATATAGGCCGTGAAGCGCTGCTTATCCTCGGCAGTGTAATGGTCGGAAAAATCCTCCTTCCCCTCGAGAAGGTCGTGTGCCACATAATTATTGGGATACATCCGGTAGCTGGCATGAATGCGTTTGTCTATCAGTGCAGACATGCGTGCAAAGAGTTCGGGCTTCGGAAGTGAACGGTCCATCTTCGCCAATTCATCATTCATGCAGGCACCCGTCTGGAAATGTACCCGCCCTTTATAGCCGAACAGTCCGGTCTGCATATTCAGCAAGTCGTCAGCCGTCGTTTTCTTATAGCCTTCAATGTCCCGTTTCAGTTGGAACTCCTGCGCTTTCAGGAAGTCGCAAGGGTCGTATTCATAGGAAATGGCAAGCGGAGCTATATTCATTTCCATTAAGCGGTCAATGACGTCGCCTTCACCGCCTATTGCCAGCATCTTCAGCACACTGTCCTGCGTGCGGTCGTTGGAATCCTTGGCACGCCCTTCACGTTGTGCAATCCAGATAGACTGTTTCTTCTCACTGATGGTATAATGCATATAGCGGGACATGCGTGCGGAAGCCTCCAGCATCTGGCGCATGGTCAACGCACGCAGCACGATGAAGGACTTGTTGACACGCACGAATTTCTTAATCCACGGATAGACAAGCAGGTTGTCGCCAATGGCTATCTCTACCGTATCCATACCCTGGTCTACCAAAAGAATGGACAAGAAACCGGAATCGAGAATAATGTCGCGATGATTGGAGATATAGGTATACGCCGCCGACTTGTCTGCCGGCAACGCGGTATGGTCCAAAGTCAATCCATCCGTAACCTCCTTCGCCAATTTCCACAGAAGCCCATAGCAGAAGGTCTTCTGAAATTCCAGCTTGGTTTTACACGCGCGCATTTTCTGCGACCAGACTTCAAAAGGTACACCAGGCATCACAGTATCCACTGCCTGCCGGAACGCCGCATCGGCAATCAGTTCCTCATAGACTTGAGGAAGTTCCTCATCATGATAAGGACGGATTTCATCAAATTCCACGTTCGCATTCATAATGAATAATGATTAATCCTTAAACTTGTTTTCTATAATATCTGTCATTACATCCTTCATCTCCATTCCGGCAGCACGAACCTGCTGGGGAATAAAGCTGGTGGCAGTCATTCCGGGGGTGGTATTCACCTCCAGCAGATTGATTTTTTCCCCTTCGGTAATGATATAGTCCACACGGATAATGCCGTAGGCCCCGAGTATATCATAAATGGCAGAAGTCAGCGTCTGCACCCGGCGGGTCAAATCGTCCGAGATGCGGGCGGGAGTAATCTCGTCAGACGCACCATTATACTTAGCTTCATAATCGAAGTACTCGTTGTGGCTCACCACCTCCGTAATGGGGAACACTACGGACTTGTCTTTTGTTTTGTAACAGCCGCAGGTAATCTCGGTCCCGTCCATAAAGGCCTCCACCACTACTTCCTGCGCTTCCGCAAATGCCTTGGTTATGGCAGGCTGTATCTGCTCTTTCGCCGTCACCTTGGTCACGCCGAAGCTGGAACCTCCCAAGCTGGGCTTAATGAAGCAAGGCAGACCGATTTTCTCCATCACATCTTCATCCGTTACCGACTGTCCGCCGCGCAGCAACAACGATTCGGCAATGCGCACACCGAAACCTTTCAGATACTGGTTGCAGGCAAACTTATCGTACGTGAGCGACGCTGCCAGTACTCCGCAACACGAATAAGGGATGTGGAGCATATCAAAATAGCCCTGCAGACGGCCGTCCTCACCCGGAGTTCCGTGGATGGTGATATAGGCAAAGTCGAATGTCACTTTCTCGCCATCCAGCACGAAGCTGAAGTCATTGCGGTCTACCGGAGTCTTAGCGCCGTCGGGCAGCTGTACATGCCAGTCCAGTCCGTGCATTTCTACAATATATAAGGTATACTTCTCCTTGTCGATGAAGGAGTAAATCCCCTGTGCACTACGCAGGGAGACGTGGAATTCGGAGGTATCTCCTCCGGCTACAATAGCAATCGTGCGTTTCATTCTAATTCTCTGTTACTGATATAGCCTCTCCATTTGTCTATCAGCCGGGTCATGTCATCGGGCAATTCCGAAGTGAAGTACATTTCTTCTCCGGTGACGGGATGCACAAACCCCAGCGTCATGGCATGCAATGCCTGCCGCGGACAAGTGTCGAAGCAGTTGTTTACAAATTGTTTGTATTTAGCGAAGTGGGTTCCTTTCAGGATTTCGTGTCCACCGTAACGTTCGTCGTTGAAAAGTATGTGTCCGATGTGCTTCATGTGCACACGGATTTGATGGGTGCGTCCCGTTTCAAGGATACATTCCACCAGTGTGACGTATCCCAAACGTTCGAGCACCCGGTAATGGGTGACGGCATGCTTTCCCTGGTCGTCGGGGAGGACGGTCATCTGCATGCGGTCTCTGGGATTACGACCGATATTGCCGACAACGGTCCCTTCATCCTGCTCTACATTTCCCCAGACCAGCGCCCAGTAACGGCGTTTTGTCGTCTTGTTGAAGAACTGGTTGCCGAGATTCGTCTTGGCATCCGGAGTCTTGGCTATCACCAGCAGGCCGGAGGTGTCCTTGTCGATGCGGTGCACCAGTCCCACATGCGGGTCATTGGCATCATAATCGGGATTATCCTTCATATGCCAGGCTATGGCGTTGACAAGCGTACCGTGATAGTTGCCATGACCGGGGTGCACCACCAGACCGGCAGGTTTGTTCACTACCATCAGATACTTGTCCTCATATACTATATCAAGGGGGATGTCTTCGGGGATGACTTCATTCTCATAGCGTGGACGGTCCATCATCACAGTGATTACATCCATCGGCTTCACCTTATAGCTGCTTTTCACAGCCTTGCCGTTCGCCATCACGAAGCCTGCATCGGCAGCCTTCTGGATGCGATTGCGCGAGGAGTTCGTCAAGCGGTCGAACAGATACTTGTCCACCCGCATCATCTCCTGCCCCTTGTCCACCACCACACGGAAGTGTTCATAGAGTTGCGCCTCGTCACCCACCGGCTCTACGTCGTCCAGCTCATCATTATCTATATCATCCGGCAATTCTTCTATCATCACGGCATTTACAATTTGACTATTTACAATTTACGATTGGAGTCAGATGTTTATCAGAACCAGGACTCATCTGCCGCGGAGTCTTCGGACAACATGGGTTCAACGGTACCTCCCACAGAATCCACTCCCAGGGAGTCTGCCTGCAAGGCGCCTCCATCTCCCACCATCAGCGTCAGCACTGCACCGGCGGGCACTTTCTCGCCGATGGAAAGCTGACGGCCCTTATACTTCACGCCATACACCCAGTCCTTCTCTCCCGGAATATACTGTATCTCGGCCAGCTTGAAGCCCGAAGCCAGAATACGCGCTTCCGCCTGCCGCAGCGAACTGTTGTCCGCCACATCGGGTACTATGTGCAGAGGGACTTCAATCGTATTGATTGTAAGATAGATGGTACGTCCTTCCTTTACCTTTTGTCCGGCTGCCGGATTATATTCGAGGATGCAGCCGGCAGGAAGAGTCTTGACATAACTGGAATCCGAAACGATGCAGACCAAGCCGCGGTTACGGAACATTTTCTCGGCTTCCTCCACTCCCATGCCCTTCACATCGGGCACTATCACAGCCTCGCCGTGGCGGGTATATATATCCAGTCCTTTCAGCACTCCGAACAGCAATCCCACTACCACAACGGCCATCGCAAGTATGTTCGCCCAGAAGAACCGGTTCTGCCGGAAAGAGAAAAAATCTTTTATTGTCATAATCGATAATGCATTATTTGGGACAAAGATACAATTTTCACCACATAGTACACGGAGTTGGCAATAGTTTTTTCCGGAGAAGCGGGCACAATACATAAGAAAAGCTGCAAAAGACCAGAATCAGTCTTTTGCAGCTCCCTTATTTCTTTAATACGAACGAGAACGACTATTATGCCTTTACTCCGTTGTATTCGTCAGAAACAGTCAGTTTCTTTCTGCCTTTAGCACGACGTGCTGCCAATACTCTGCGGCCGTTTGCTGTAGCCATTCTCTCACGGAAACCGTGTTTGTTCTTTCTCTTTCTGTTCGAGGGTTGAAATGTTCTTTTCATTACTGTATCTTGTTTTATGTTATTATTCTCACGAATTCGGGCTGCAAAAATAGATACTTTTTTCAAATAAACCAAGAGATAACTCATTTTCTCTCAAAAGTTTTTGTGTTTTTTACCGATTTCCATTACTTTTGCACTCGCAAACCAGCACTAACGAAGTAAATACCAATATAATAATATTAAAGACTATAAGTATGATTAATGCCCAAGACATTAAAATCGGAACTTGCATCCGTATGGACGGCAAGCTGTATTTCTGTATCGACTTCCTGCATGTAAAGCCGGGAAAAGGTAATACTTTCATGCGCACTAAGCTGAAAGACGTGGTGAACGGTTACGTTCTGGAACGCCGTTTCAACATCGGTGAGAAACTGGAAGACGTACGTGTAGAACGTCGTCCCCACCAATACCTCTATCATGACGGTGACAACTACCAATTCATGAACCAGGAGACTTTTGACCAAATTCCCATCGCCCACGACCTCATCAACGGTGTTGACTTCCTGCTCGAAGGAATGATAGTAGACGTGGTATCAGACGCTTCTACAGAAACCGTACTCTATGCTGATGTGCCCATCAAGGTTCAGCAGAAGATTACCTATACGGAGCCGGGACTGAAAGGCGACACAGCCACCAACACGCTGAAGCCCGCTACGGTAGAATCAGGTGCAACGGTCCGCGTTCCTTTGTTCATCAACGAAGGCGAGACTATCGAAATCGATACGCGCGACGGTTCTTACGTAAGCCGCGTAAAAGCATAAGCCCTTTTGGAAATCAGGCAAATGCCCTTTTCATATCATCCCCGGTGCTCCACTTGGCATCCGGGGATTTTTCTTTCCATTTATTCATCTGCAAAGCTTAAATGATATATCTTTGCGGAGACAACCAAAACATAAAGCCATACCCATGAGATACTCCGTCATCATCCCCGTATACAACCGCCCCGATGAGGTGGATGAACTGCTGCAAAGCCTGACGCAGCAAAGTTTCAAGGATTTTGAAGTGATTGTGGTGGAGGACGGCTCCTCCATCCCCTGCAAGCCGGTCACAGAGAAGTATCAGGAACTATTGGACGTACATTACTATGACAAGCCCAACTCCGGCCCCGGGCAGACCCGTAACTACGGGGTGGAACGAAGCAAGGGCGAATACCTGATAATACTGGATTCGGACTGCATCCTGCCCGAAGGTTATTTCCTTGCTGTGGAAGAAGAGCTGCAGCACGAAGCCGCCGATGCCTTCGGAGGCCCCGACCGCGCGCACGAATCATTCACAAACATACAGAAAGCCATCAACTACTCCATGACCTCCTTCTTCACCACCGGCGGTATCCGTGGGGGGAAGAAGAAGATGGACAAGTTCTATCCGCGCAGCTTCAACATGGGTGTGCGGCAGGAAGTGTACCAAGCCCTGGGCGGATTCTCGCGGATGCGCTTCGGGGAGGACATCGACTTCAGCATCCGAATCTTCAAGGGAGGATATACATGCCGGCTGTTCCCCGGTGCCTGGGTATACCACAAGCGACGGACAGACTTCCGAAAATTCTTCAAGCAGGTACACAATTCCGGGATTGCCCGCATCAATCTGTACAAGAAGTATCCGGAATCGCTGAAGCTCGTCCACCTGCTGCCGGCTGCATTTACCCTGGGAGTGGCCATATTCCTGCTGGGAACGCCCTTCTGCCCGTACAGCCTGCTGCCCATCGCTCTTTATGCGCTTCTGGTATGCATGGACTCCACTATCCGGAACCGTAGCCTCAGCATCGGGCTCTACTCCGTCGCCGCCTCCTTCATCCAGCTCATCGGATACGGGACGGGGTTCCTGCGCGCCTGGTGGAACCGCTGCATACTTGGCAAGGACGAGTTCGAGGCATTCAAAAAGAATTTTTACAAATAAGGAGGATTAGGGGTTAAGGATTAGGGATGATATGGAGAAACTGAATATCAACCAGTGGGCTGCAGAGGACCGCCCGCGGGAAAAGATGATGCAGAAAGGGGCGGAAGCCTTGAGCGATGCCGAACTGCTAGCCATCCTCATCGGCTCCGGCAATACGGAAGAAACCGCCGTGACACTGATGCAGCGCATACTCGCCGCCTGCGGCAACGACCTCAACCGCCTGGGCAAATGGGAGGTGCGGGACTTCTCCCGATTCAAAGGCATGGGCCCCGCCAAAAGCATCACCGTCATGGCATCCCTGGAACTGGGCAAACGCCGCAAGCTGCAGGAACGCTCCGGACGTACCGCCATCCGCTCTTCCGCCGACATCTACGAGCTGTTCCATCCCCTGCTCTGCGACCTTGCCACAGAAGAATTCTGGGTACTGCTTATGAACCACGCCGCCAAAGTGATAGACAAGGTACGCATCAGCCGCGGCGGCATCGACCAGACTACCGCCGACGTGCGCAGCATCCTGCGCGAAGCCCTGCTGCAACGCGCCACACAGATAGCCCTTATCCACAACCATCCCTCCGGCAACCCGCACCCCAGTAACGACGACCAGCGGCTGACGGAACTCGTGAGGAAAGCCGCCCAAACCATGAACATACACCTGACCGACCACGTCATCGTCACGGACGGAAGCCATTACAGCTTCAACGACGAAGGATTGCTATAAATAATCCAAGTTACGGACATACTATACGAAAGACAAAAGCGGTCATAACACTAACTATCAGCACATTGTATTTACCTGCTATTTACCAGCTAATGTAAAAGCCGTTACCGCGATATGTAAAAGCCGTTACCCTATATTGTAACGCCCTTTACCCCATATTGTAAAGACCTTTACCGCCTATTGTAAAAGGAGTTTCCCCAGGGGTAAAGGGAGTTCCCCCAGCGGGTGAAGCGTGTTTCCCCACCGTCAAACCCTTTCTGAAGTAATGAAAAGGAGGGCGTTCCTTTGCATTTTCAATTAAATTCCATAGCTTTGTTCTTTGAAAACCTATATATAAAACCCTACGAATATGACCAAATTTGAAATAGAAGAGAAAATAGTCTCCATGCTCAAGACCGTATTCGACCCGGAAATACCGGTAAATGTATACGACCTGGGACTGATTTACAAAATAGACGTCTCCGACCAGGGAGAAGCCTCCATCGACATGACGCTGACTGCCCCCAACTGTCCGGCAGCCGACTTCATCATGGAAGATGTGCGCCAGAAGGTGGAATCCATCGACGGCGTAACCTCCGCCACCATCAATCTCGTCTTCGAACCCGAGTGGGACAAGGACATGATGAGCGAAGAAGCGAAACTGGAACTGGGATTCCTTTAAATCAGTTGAAAGTTCAAAGTTGAAAATGGAAAGTTGAAAATGAAGAATGTATATTTCCTCTCGGATGCTCACCTGGGCTCACGAGCCATCGAACACGGACGAACCCAAGAACGGAGGCTGGTCAACTTCTTGGACAGCATCAAGCACAAGGCATCGGCCGTATACCTGCTGGGAGACATGTTCGACTTCTGGTACGAATTCCGTACCGTAGTGCCCAAAGGATACACCCGCTTTCTGGGCAAGCTGTCCGAACTGACCGACCTGGGAGTGGAAGTCCACTTTTTCACGGGAAACCATGACCTTTGGTGCGGCGACTATCTGACCAAGGAGTGCGGCGTCATGATACACCGCGAATCGCTGACCACCGAAATCTTCGGAAAAGAGTTCTACCTTGCCCACGGTGACGGGCTAGGCGACCCAGACAAGAAGTTCAAGATGCTGCGCGCCATGTTCCGCAGCCGTACCCTACAGACGCTGTTCTCTGCCCTGCACCCCCGCTGGAGCATGGAGCTGGGACTGAACTGGGCCAAGCACAGCCGCTTGAAACGCATAGACGGGAAAGAACCCGCATACATGGGAGAAAACAACGAATACCTGGTGCTCTACACCAAGGAATACCTGAAAAGCCATCCCAACATCAACTACTTCATCTACGGTCACCGCCACATCGAACTCGACCTGATGCTGAGCAGTACCGCCCGCATCCTCATCCTCGGCGACTGGATAAACTACTTCTCGTACGCCGTCTTTGACGGCGAGAACCTCTTCCTTGAGAATTTTGTGGAGGGAGAGACGAAGCTATAACCCGCATTTCCAAACTGTTAACCATCATACCATTACCACCCATGAAACCTTTAAGACTGAAAAACATGATTGCCGGATGCCTGCTCGCAGCAGGAGCATTGCCGGTATGGGGACAATCCGGCGCCCCGACACTTGTCATCCGCATTGACGATCTCGGTGCCCTGCATTCCGTCAACGAAGCCTGCATCCAGACCTACCGTTCGGGTATTGCCCGCAGCGTGGAAGTGATGCCCGTAGCAGCCTGGTATCCAGAAGCCATCAAGATGCTGAAAGAAAATCCGGGACTGGACGTCGGCCTGCACCTCGTCATCACCAGCGAGTGGGAGAACGTGAAGTGGCGTCCGCTGACCCACTGCCCCAGCCTGACGGACGAGAACGGCTATTTCTACCCGATGATGTTCCCTAACCCCGCCTATCCGGGACAGTCCATCATGGAGCAGAAATGGGACATCAAGGAGATAGAGCAGGAGTTCCGCGCGCAGATAGAGACGACGCTGAAAAGCATTCCGCAACTCAGCCATCTGTCCGGACACATGCTCTCCACCGGTTTCAGCAAGGAAGTGAACGAGCTGGTGCAACGGCTCGCCAAAGAATACAACCTGCCGTCCATCGACCGCATGGACTCCTCCAAGGACTACCGGTTTACCTACATCGGGTACGACGGCCCCAAAAGAACCGCCGAAGAAAAGGAGGCCAGCTTCATCAAAGCATTGGAGAAGTTGCAACCGGGCCAGCGCTACCTTTTCTTAGACCACCCGGCACTGGACAACGATGAAATGAAAACCGTCTTCCACATCGGATATGAGGACGTGGCGCTGGACCGCCAGGGAGTGACCGACCTGCTGACAAGCCCCCGCGTCCGGAAAGCCATTGAAGACAAAGGCATAAAGCTGATTTCCATCAACCAACTGACCAAGGGCCTGCCCCGCGCCGCCGCTACTCCGAAGCTGGACAAGGCCATGAACAGATATCTGGATGCCGTAAAGAAAGCCGGACAAGACCTGCACAGTATCATGATTGTGCAACACGGCAATGTCATTGCCGAAGAATGGATGGGCGAAGGGAAAGAGGATGAGCCTCACATCCTGAACTCCGTCAGCAAGACATTCACCGCCACCGCCGTGGGACTTGCCGCCTCCGAAGGCAGGCTGAAGCTGACGGACAAGGTCATCTCCTTCTTCCCCGACAAGCTTCCGGCAACCGTCAGCGAAAATCTGGCAGCCATGACCGTACGCGACCTGCTGACCATGAACTGCGGGCACGACACCGACCCCACCGGAACGGTACGCAAAAAGGCGGACGCCGATTGGGTGCAGGAGTTCCTTGCCTTCCCCGTGGAGCACAAGCCCGGTACCTTCTACACCTACAACAGCTTGGGAACCTACATGCTCTCAGCCATCGTACAGAAAGTGACGGGCGAGAAAGTGGCGGATTATCTCTATCCCCGTCTGTTCCGCCCGCTTGGCATCGTCAACGCCCGGTGGCAGGAAAGCCCGCAAGGCATCAATACCGGAGGCTGGGGGTTGTACCTCAAAACGGAAGACCTTGCCAAGATGGGACAACTGTTCCTGCAGAAAGGCAACTGGAACGGACAGCAGATTCTGCCCGAAGAATGGGTAAAGGAGGCATCTGCCTGCCAAGTGCCCTCACTGCCCGCCGGCATGAAACCGGAGATGCTGAAGAAAGCGAAGATGAGCGCCAAGACAAGCGACTGGCTGCAGGGCTACGGCTACCAGATGTGGCGCTGCCGCCACAACGCCTACCGTGCCGATGGTGCCAACGGACAATACATACTGGTGTTGCCGGACAAGGATGCCGTCATTGCCGTCACCGCCAACATCCCCGACATGCAGGCAGAGCTGAATCTAATATGGAAGTACCTGCTGCCCGCGCTATAAAACGTTTATTCTTATAAATGATTACAAAAAAGTGAAGGTTACCGGAACTTTTTCCCGGCATGGTTGTAATAACATCATAACATTAAAAACATTAGCGTCATGGATGATATGATTTACAGAAACGACCCGATTGCCGAAGAGAACATAGACCCGCACGGACGTCCGGCAACGGATGAATTCGAGGAATGGAGCGAAGAGGTCTCCGAACGGACAGATACCGGATACAAGGACCAGAAAATAAAATCCGCCAAGGAACGGGAGAAACGTATCCGGGAGATGGATGAAATTATAAAGAAGGACCTTAAGGAATAAATTGACAGCCACCACAGATAGCACAGATTCTCACAGATTAGTCTCTTATACTTGATATCAGAGCTTCCAATCTGTGAGAATCCGTGTAATCTGTAGTGACTTTCTATTATTTGTATCCGCCAGCCTTGGCTATGCGTTTCGGGATTTCCGTGTTGTCCATCTTACCCACAAACAGCTTGGAACCTGCACCTACTGCGAATACCGGCACATATCCGGCTGTATGGCCACCGCTGGTCCAGCCTACCATGGCAATCTTGCTCATCACCTTCTTGGCGGCAACGGCCAGGGGCTCAGTCTTGGCATAAAGACTTTCCTCAAACACTACATGCTTGTTCACAAATGATTCTTCGTAAGCATCACGCAGCATCTTCTCCTGCTCCCAGCTCACCGGCAGCTCTTTCCAGAAACCCATCTTTTCTGCCAGGAATTCCTTCATTTCCGGCCAGTTGATAACCTTGCGCATCTTGCGTAAGTCCGTGATGGAACGTGAAAGGATATCCTGAGACTGCTTCTGCTTGGCAAGGGCTTTCAGTTGAAGCTCGTACTTACCGGTACCCAGCCCCAGACCACCGGTTTCATGGTCGGCTGTTACCACAATCAGCGTTTCTTTGGGATGCTTCTTATAGAACTCGTAAGCCACCTTGATGGCGTTATCCATATCCACCACTTCCTCAAAAGCTGTGGCAGGGTCGTTTCCGTGGCAGGCCCAGTCAATCTTTCCACCTTCAACCATCAGGAAGAAACCCTTGTTACTACCTTTGGTCAGGAAAGAGATGGCGCTCTCGGTAATTTCGGCCAGCGTCAAGTCGCCTTCTTGGCGGTCGATGGCATAGGGCAGGCAAGAAGGCTCTGCACCTTCTTTCTGGATAAGAATCATCTTGTCTGCCTGGACAGACTTCGACTTATATTCGTCAAGGCCTCTTGCAACGGTATAACCGGCTTCTTCAAAGATAGGGAAGATGCTCGGAGCCTCTTTCTTGTCGGCAGTGGTAGTCGGTTTCAAGAAACCACCGCCTGCATAGAAGTCGAAACCGGCTTTCGGCAGGTCGAGGGCTATCTCGTAATACATGCCACGGTCCGGCTGATGGGCATAGAATGCGGCGGGAGTAGCATGGTCTACACTGACGCTGGTAGTTACCCCAACTTTCTTACCGGACTTTTTGGCTCTCTCGGCCACACTCTGAAGCACACTCTTGTTATCGTCCATACCAATGGCGCCGTTATAGGTCTTTGCACCGGTAGCCAGGGCTGTTCCGGCAGCAGAAGAGTCAGTCACCGAGTTGGTGGCAGAAAAGGTAGTTGCCATGCTGGCAACCGGGAAAGAAGTGAACAGCAAAGACTTTACACCGATGCGCCCTTCTTGTTCGGCCAGATACATCTCCGTACCGTTCACCTGGTTCACACCCATTCCATCACCGATGAAATAAAACACGTACTTCGCCTGCTGGGCATAGGCCATGCCGCTGGTCAGCAGTACAAAGAACAACACATACATTAATCGTTTCATAAGCAGTTCTTATTTAAAGTTATTCGGAAAATTGCCTTTATTGTTTTTAACCGAGTAACAAAGATAAGGATTTTAAAGGATTCGGAAAACATTTCGCCCCTACAAATACATTACATATTTGCAGGGGCGAAACCACATCCGGACTCCGGGAAGCCGGAACCGGGAAATATTACAGCGATATTACTTCTTCAGAATATCCATCGTGTCCGAAGCAATCATCAGTTCCTCGTCAGTGGGGATTACCACCACCTTCACCTGAGAATCTTCGGTAGAGATAACCATTTCTTCACCGCGTACTTTGTTCTTCTCGGCATCCAGCTTTATGCCCATGAATTCCAGGCCTTCACATGCACCCCAGCGGGCACTTGCCTGATTCTCGCCGACACCACCGGTAAATACCACGATATCCACACCACCCAAAGCAGCGGCATAGGCACCGATATATTTCTTGATGCGGTAGAAGTACATTTCTTCAGCCAGAACAGCCTTCGGATTGCCGGCAGCTACGGCATTTTCCAGGTCGCGCATGTCACTGGATTCACCGAAGATACCCAGCACACCGCTCTTCTTGTTCAGCAGGTTGGAGATGCCGTTGGCATCCAGACCCTCTTTCTCCATGATGAAGGAAACGGCACCGGCATCAATATCACCACTGCGGGTACCCATCATCAGACCTTCCAACGGGGTCAAGCCCATGCTGGTGTCTACGCACTTACCGTCCTTGATAGCAGTAATGGAACCACCATTGCCAATGTGGCAAGTGATGATTTTCTTTCCTTCCGGCTCTACACCTAGGAACTCGCAGACGCGCTGCGATACGTAGCGGTGTGAGGTTCCGTGGAAACCATAACGGCGTACGCCGTACTTTTCATAAAGTTCGTAAGGCACGGCATACAGATAGGCATGCTTCGGCATGGTCTGGTGGAAAGCCGTATCGAACACACCAATCTGCGGAACATTAGGCAGAATGGCAGATATTGCATTTACACCCTTCAGGTTAGCAGGATTGTGGAGCGGAGCCAGGTCGTTGCAGGCAGTGAAGGCGGCAAGCACTTCCGGCGTCAGCCGTACAGACTCGCTGAACTTTTCGCCTCCATGCACCATACGGTGACCTACGGCATTGATTTCGTCCAAAGACTTGATGGCTCCATATTCAGGGCTTGTCAAAGTGTTCAGGATAAATTCCACACCTACGGTATGCTCTGGAATGTCCTTCTCAAGAACTTTCTTCTCGCCACTGGGCAAGGTGAACTTCAGGAAAGAGTCCTTCAAACCAATTTTTTCGATACCACCCTGGGCGATAACTTCTTTCCGGTCCATATCAAACAATTTGTATTTGATGGACGAGCTACCGCAGTTCAATACTAAGATTTTCATACTATATATCAGATTTAAAAGTTATTCAGCATTCTTTTTGGCAGCAATGGCCTGATTGGCAGTGATGGCAATCATGCGATACACATCCTCGATGGAGCAACCGCGTGAAAGGTCGTTCACCGGACGGGCGATACCTTGTAGGATAGGTCCTACGGCATCAGCATGTCCCAGACGTTGCACCAGTTTGTAGGAGATGTTGCCCACTTCGAGGCTGGGGACAACCAATACGTTAGCATGTCCGGCGATAGAAGAACCCGGAGCCTTGCTTGCACCTACTTCCGGCACCAAAGCTGCATCGGCCTGCAACTCACCGTCGATGGCAATATCGGGAGCCATCTCCTTGGCAATCTTCAATGCCTCAACCACTTTATCCACCACTTCGTGCTTGGCAGAGCCCTTGGTAGAGAAGCTCAGCATGGCAACTTTCGGGTCGAGACCGGCAACTGCCTGGGCTGTACGCGCCGTACATACGGCAATCTGTGCCAATTGTTCTGCATCGGGCACCGGAGTCACAGCCACGTCACCCATCACCAGGATACCGTTCTTTCCATATTCAGGAGCATGTGTCAGCAGCAGCATGGCACCCGAAACGCAAGTGATGCCCGGGGAAGTCTTGATAATCTGCAAAGCAGGGCGAAGTACATTACCCGTAGTGTTGCGTGCACCTGCCAACTGGCCGTCAGCGTCGCCGTTCTTTATAATCAGGCAGCCCAGATAAAGCGGATCGACAACCAACTTGCGAGCCTCTTCGATGGTCATGCCTTTCTTTTTGCGGAGCTCGCAAAGCAGTTGGGCATATTCTTCTTTCTTAGGATGGTCTTCCGGGTCGATAATGGTAGCTTTGTTTATATTTCCCAGCCCCCACTCTTTGGCACAAGCCTCTATCTCGGCAGGTTTTCCAAGGATAATCAAGTCGGCTACTCCGTCAGTCAGGATTTGATTGGCAGCTTTCAGTGTACGCTCTTCCGTACCCTCGGGAAGAACAATTCGTTGGCGGTTTGCTTTGGCACGCTCAACAATTTCGTTAATTAATCTTTGCATGATATTTTAATTGTCTATTAAGAATCGGCAGTATGTGTTATTCACGCCGCAAAAGTACACAATTTTGCAATATCTACATTGCAAACATCGGTCTTTTTACCGTTCAGACCATAATTATTATAATATTTAACATTAGGTATTCCCAGCATTCATGTGTACGCACACGTGCCCCTCTGCAACAAACAATTACCCGTCCGGCAGGAACAACCCGCCCGACTCTACAAACGACATAAAAAAAATCAGGATACAACGATAACAAGCAATACATAGAATACCTACCTTTGCAGCGTTTTCAACGTATAACAATAGGTATTATAATAATATGATTCGTCAATGCGCCATCCTTTTCGGATGCTTAGCTTTGGGTGAACTGATTGTTTTCTTTACGGGTATCAAGTTACCTTCCAGCATCATCGGTATGCTGTTGCTCACCCTATTCTTGAAATTGGGTTGGATTAAACTGCACTGGGTGCAGGGTATGTCCGACTTCCTGGTTGCCAACCTGGGCTTCTTCTTCGTACCGCCCGGTGTAGCTCTCATGCTTTACTTCGATGTCATCGCCTCCGAGTTCTGGCCGATAGTGACCGCTTCCATAATCAGCACCCTGCTGGTGATTGTAGTCACCGGATGGGTTCATCAACTAACACGTAAAATCAAATGAACTTTTTAGAAAACGAATTTTTCCTATTGGCTGTCACCTTCGGGATTTTCTTTCTGGCCAAACTCCTGCAGAAAAAGACCGGCATCATGTTGCTGAACCCCATCCTGCTGACAATTGCCATCCTCATTGTCTTCCTGAAGATGACACATATCAGTTATGAGACCTACAATGAAGGAGGACATCTGATAGAATTCTGGCTGAAACCCGCTGTTGTGGCCCTGGGAGTCCCCCTATACCTCCAATTGGAAACGATTAAGAAACAGCTGCTCCCCATCATGCTGTCACAACTTGCCGGCTGCATTGTGGGAGTTATCTCTGTCGTGCTGATAGCTAAATTGATGGGGGCTTCCGACGAGATTATCTACTCCCTGGCGCCCAAGTCGGTCACTACGCCGATAGCCATGGAAGTAACCAAGTCGCTGGGCGGCATTCCCTCACTTACCGCCGCCGTAGTGGTCTGTGTAGGCTTGCTGGGAGGAATACTGGGCTTCAAGACCATGAAACTGACCCACATCGGCAGTCCTATGGCACAAGGCCTTTCCTTGGGAGCCGCCGCCCACGCGGTAGGAACTTCCACAGCCATGGACATCAGCCGCAAATACGGCGCATTCGCCAGCCTCGGCCTGACCCTGAACGGTATTTTCACTGCATTGCTGACCCCAACTATTCTGCGATTATTAGGGCTACTCTAACAAAATCTTCTTATTTTTGTTATCTATAATCATAACCAACTAAAAACAACGTATGATTTCATTTAAAGATATCGAATTACAAGACAAAGAACTGATTACTTCCTATACACAGAACAGTCCGCGACGGAATTGTGACCTCTCATTCTCCAACCTATGCAGCTGGCGTTTTCTATACAATACAAAGTTTGCCATCATGGACGGCTTCCTCCTGCTGAAATTCTGGGCAAACGACGAACTGGTGTACATGATGCCGATAGGTAACGGAGATTTGACAAAAGTACTGGACGCACTGGTCGAAGACGCACACCGGGAAGGGGAACCTTTCTGCCTGCTGGGAATATGTTCGGGCATGTGCTCGGAACTGGAAGCCTTCATGCCCGGAAAATTCCAGTTCACAGCAGACCGGGACTATGCCGATTACCTCTATCTGCGTACAGACCTCGCCACGCTTGCCGGAAAGAAATTCCAGTCCAAACGGAATCATGTCAACAAATTCAAACGCACCTATAATTACGAATATACTCCCATCACTCCCGACCGCATCCAGGAATGTCTGGACCTGGAAGCCGAATGGTGTAAGGCCAACAATTGCGACCAGCATGAAGGAACGGGCAACGAACGTCGCGCACTGGTCTACGCCCTCCACAATTTTGAAGAACTGGGATTGACCGGAGGCATCCTGCATGTAGACGGCAAAATTGCCGCCTTCACTTTCGGAATGCCCATCAACCAAGATACCTTCGGAGTACATGTGGAAAAGGCCGACACCAGCATAGACGGAGCGTACGCAATGATTAACTATGAATTTGCCAACCATATCCCCGAACAATATGTCTACCTCAACCGTGAAGAGGATTTGGGTATTGAAGGATTGCGCAAGGCCAAACTTTCGTATCAGCCTGCCATTATTCTGGAAAAATACGTGGCATGCCTGAAAGATGAACCGGTGGAAGCTATCAAATGGTGAGAGTAAGGATTAGAGATTAAGGATTAAAAGGATAAGGGATTGATGATACGGGAAAAGGTAAAGAACTTATGGAAGCTCTGTTTCAATGATAGCGAGGAATTTACTGAACTGTATTTTCGGCTCCGCTACAACAATGATATCAATATTGCCATCCAAAGCGGCGAAGAAGTGATTGCCGCCCTACAGATGTTGCCTTATCCTATGACGTTCGAAGGAGAAGATATTCATACGGCCTATATATCCGGTGCCTGCACACACCCTGATTACCGTAACCGGGGCGTAATGCACGAGCTGTTATCACAAGCCTTTGCACGGATGCTACACAATAATGTCGCCTTATCCACCCTGATACCGGCAGAACCGTGGCTGTTCGACTACTATGGCCGCAGCGGTTATGCCCCCGTATTCCGCTATGCCGAAGAGACCTTTATCGCTTCCGGTACACCGACAGCCGATACGGGCCTTACTTTGGAAATGTCTGCCGAATATACTGAAAAAAGATATGAATATCTCGACCGGAAATTGCGGGAGCGCCCTTGCTGCATCCAGCATACGGAAGAGGATTTCCAGGTTATCATTGCCGATTTACAACTGGGACAGGGCTTCGTTTGCACATTGAGCAATGGGGAGGAAATCACGGCTTTGGCCATTACCTATCCGATAGGGAAAGCCAACTGGCGCATTGGAGAAATCGTGTCGGATACTCCCGCAACAAAAACTTTACTGCTTCAACATATCTGCCAAAGCTTGAATCTCCCGTCCATCCGGGTTCTCACTCCTCCCGCTACCGGTGAAAGCCAACTTTTGGGCATGGCACGCATCATCAATGCCAAAACCATGCTGCAACTCTATGCTACGGCCCATCCGGAACTGGAACTCAGCATTCATCTCACCGATGAGCAGGTCAGTGCCAATAACGGCTACTACTACCTGAACAATGGTAAATATATGAATAGTGCCAAGCGTCTGCCGGGCAGCCACTTGGCACTTACAATCGGTGAACTCACCGAAAAAATATTTGCAACATCAAGCCCATATATGAGCCTGATGTTGAACTAGCATTATAATCCGCTGAAGTCGACTCCCTCAAATACCAGCGAAGGAATCTGCCATGAACGGTTCGGTTGAGGGTCATTGCCCACAGCAACCAAGGAATTCCATAAAGTAACCATGTTACCCGTCACATTCATTTCGTTGACGGGCTGTGTCAGCTTGCCGTCTTCAATAAGGAAACCCTCTATACCATAAGAGAAGTCACCGGTACTGCTATTGCTGTTACCGCCATTGAAGCCCGTAACCAAGATGCCTTGTTTAATATCTGCAACCAATCCGTTCAGGTCCTTATCGCCCGGTGTCAGAATTAGACGTGAAGGTGCACTGATAGTAGGAGCTATATCCATCTTCTTACCATTGTAGGTATCGATGAAATAAGTTTTCAGCACGCCTTTGTCAAAAACAGTGCGGGGTTCGGTAGCCACACCCTCATTATCGAAATAGCGTGAACCGTTTGCACCGATAGCATGCGGCTCGTCACGCAACGTGAAGAGGTCGGAAGCCACTTTCGTATCCAGCTTATCCATCAGGAAGGAGTTCTTTTGTTGCAAAGCACTGCCATACAATGCACTTAGCATCGGACTGAGCAGGTTTCCCACATTCATAGGGTCAACCACCATTGTATATTTACCCGACTTTGCTTTCTTCTGTCCCAGCTTGCGCAATACGCGTTCCAATGCCTTGGCACCGATTCCCGTCTTCGTCAATTTATCATAGAACAGAGCCGAGTCGTACCAGTAATCCTGAGGGCGAGCTTCGCCTTCTCCCTTAATGGATACACTGGCTGAGACAGAGAACCAGGTACTCTTCGACTCGCCTTCAAATCCGTTGCTTATCAAACGATAGGAAGAACCCTCGCCATCACTATAAGAAGAATCAACCGAAATGATACGCTCATCCTTGCCCAATACCTCCTCTGCAGCAGCACGTGCAATCGCCACTTTATCATCCGGGTTGACTTCATAGAGTTTCTTGTCAAAAAGCTGCAAGTCAGGCTTGCCTCCTTTATAGTAGCGTGCAGGGTCGGCCAGCATACGCGACTCATCCACCGCCAGATAGCGGGTAGACTCTATACCATTCGTGATAAGAGTTTCCAATTCTTTCTTATCCAGCCGATTGGTGGAAAAAGAACCGAAACGTCCGTCCACATAAAGATTCAATCCCAAACCATTCTCCGTAGACTGCTGCAAACGGTCCATTTTGCCGTCACGCAGTTCAAAAGAAGAATTAGAATTTGTATATAGCACCAGTTTGGCTGCCTGGCAACCGTTCTTCAAGGCATATTCCATTGCCCATTGTGCCAATTTCTTATTGTCGTCTGTAATCATGTCTTTAATTGATAGTTGATAATTAACTTTCTCCTCCTACAGTCAGCTTGCTGACTAGTGCCGATGGCATACCGCAGGTAACGGGACAAGACTGACCGTCTTTACCACAGGTCCAAGTACCGTTGTCAATCTTATCGTTATTTGCCACCATCGTGATGTCAGCCAATGCTTTCGGACCATTACCGATGATATTTATATCCTTGACGGGCTGCGTCAACTTGCCATCCTCAATCAAGTAACCCGACTTCACAAAGAAGGTAAAGTCTCCGGCACCGATTTGCACCTGGCCATTGGTAAACTGGTCACAATAGATACCTTTCTTCACGGTGGAGATAATGTCCGCTTCCTTCATATTGCCGGCTTCCATATAAGTGGCACGCATACGGGGGATAGGAGTATTACGGAAAGTATCGCGACGTCCGTTTCCAGTAGGAGCCACCCCATAATGCTTGGCACTGATGCGGTCGTGCAGATAACTGGTCAGGATACCTTCCTTCACGATATAGGTTTTCTGGCCTTCCACACCCTCATCGTCGAAATTCACGGCTCCACGATTGAAAGCGATGGTACCGTCATCCACCACGTTGATATGCTCATCGCACACCTTCTTTCCCAAAAGGTCGCAGAAAATGGAAGTACGTTTACGGTTGAAGTCAGCCTCAAAAGCATGTCCTATGGCTTCGTGCAACAAGATACCCGAACCGCCAGCCCCCATCACGACGGGCATTTCGCCACCTTTGGGTTTCACAGCCTTGAACAAGATAGCAGTCTTATCCACCGCCTCACGTGCAATAATATCCACGATGTCATCCGTCATGAATTCAAAACCCTTGCGGTAAGAACGACCGGCATAACCGTTCTCCATCTTTCCATTCTCTTCCATGATGCAGACTGCCATAAAAGAAACCATCGGACGGTAGTCGTAGTAGCTCACGCCCTCGGAATTACAGAACAGCACGTGCGATGTACTGTCAGAAAGAGAAGCCTGCACCTTACGTACACGATTGTCCAAAGAGAAAATCTTTTCGTTCAGCTTTTCTAAATAAGGTATTTTTGCCTTGACACTCACGTCCTCCCAAGGTTCAGTGACGGCATAGCGGCTTTTGGTAATTGTCTTTTCCGTCAGTCCTACAGATTTTCCGGCCTTGCCCGAAGAGGCGATACGGGCAGCAGTACGTGCAGCACGCAGCATTTCTTCCATAGTTACCCCTTCCACATAAGCATACCCCGTCTGGTCGCCTGCCAATACGCGTACGCCCATACCGAAGTCAATGTTAGCTCCACAGTTGTTTACTTTGCCGTCCATCAGAACCACACTGTTGTTGAATGTGTGTTCAAAATAAAGGTCGGCATAATCGCCGCCTTTTTCCAGAGCGGCAGCCATCACTTTCTTCAAGTCAGCCTCCGTCACACCGAAGTGAACCATTGCCGAAGCTACGGCAGACTGATTATCTGCTCCTCCTAAAGCTCCGCGTACTGACGCAGGCATAGCCAACGAGGGTACTGCCAGCGAACCTAACATCGCCAGACTTCCCGTCCGTAAGAAATTTCGTCTATCCATCCTTTTCAGTTATTAGTTATAAGATATTGTTTTTTATATCATAGTTATATGACGTAAAAATAGGAGATTTTGTCACACCTTAGCTTTCCTTTGTTAACAAACTTTCCAATTCCTCTGCATTCAGACGCAGATAGAATTGTCCTTTGTAAGCCACTGAAATACCTCCGGTCTCCTCCGATACAATGATGGCATGCGCATCAGACACCTGGGAAATCCCCATGGCAGCACGATGCCTCAGCCCCAGTTCCTTAGGAATGTCCAGATTATGGGAAACAGGCAGGATACATCCCGCCGCTTTGATACGTTTCTTACTGATAACCATCGCTCCATCGTGCAACGGACTGTTCTTAAAGAAAATATTCTCAATCAGACGCTGGTTTATATCGGCATTGATAATCTCTCCCGTACGCACCACATCATCCAAAGGCAGATTATGTTCAATGACAATCAGGGCACCAACCTTCTGCTTCCCCATACTGATACATGCCATTACCACCGGCATGATGTCGTCATGTTCCAGCTTCTCTTTCTTGTTACCGGTGAAGAAGCGCACCAGCGCACTGGCATGCTGATGCGAGCCGAGTGTCAGCAAGAAGCGCCGTATCTCGTCCTGAAACAAAATGATAAGCGCCAGCACGCCCACACTGACCAGCTTGTCGAAGATGGAACCGAGCAATTTCATCTCCAGCACCTGCGATACCACCAGCCATATCAGGATAAACACCAGGATACCCGTAAACACATTTATAGAACCGGAGGCTTTCATCAGCTTATACGTATAGTACAACAAGAAAGCCACTAACAGAATATCTATAAAATCTTTTATTCCAAATTCAAAAAACACGATATTGAATGATTAGGGGTTAGGGACTAGGAATTATTTCGCATGGCTTGCACAATCCGTACGGTTTCCACGGCTTCTTTCACGTCGTGTACGCGGAGAATGTCAGCACCTTTCAGCAAACAGATGGTATCGAGCACCGTAGTACCATTCAGCGCCTCCTGAGGAGTAATGTCCAACAAGCGGTATATCATCGATTTACGTGAAACGCCTACCAGCAAAGGCAACTCAAAAATACGGAACTCTTCCAGATGGGACAGCAATTCATAGTTATGCTCCATTGTCTTTCCAAAGCCGAAACCGGGGTCCAGAATGATGTCTTTTACACCTAAGTCACGTAATTGCTGCACCTTGCGCGCAAAATACAAGAAAACCTCTTTCAGAAGATTGTCGTAATGAGGATGCTGCTGCATACTTTGCGGAGTGCCTTGCATGTGCATCATAATATAAGGTACGTTCAATGCCGCAACGGTATGGAACATATTCGCATCCATCTCACCGGCCGCAATATCATTGATGATGGCAACACCATACTCCTCCACACACATTCTTGCCACATCCGCCCTAAAAGTGTCTACTGACACCACAGCATCCGGCTGTATCTCAAAAAGTATTTTCAGGCCCATACGCAACCGTTCCATCTCCTCCCTGGCAGAGACATTGTCGGCATTAGGACGGGAAGAGTAAGCGCCTATGTCAATAATGGCCGCTCCCTCCGAAACTATCTGTTTCACCCGGCGTACTATTTCCGCCTCTGTCTGTGTACGGCTACCGGCATAAAAGGAATCGGGAGTAACGTTCAGTATGCCCATGACACGGGGTTGAGAGAGGTCGAGCAGCGAACCGTTGACATTTATATATCGGGCAGTTGTAATTTCCATAGGCAGTCTGTTCTATATAGTACCTGCAAATGTAAACAAAAAAGTGGTTTCAAAATACATAAACTCATAAAACTGATAAGTTTTTTGCTTGTACCCGGGAAGGGAGAGGATTAAAACTATATCTTTGCACGATGGTTTACCACAGATTACACAGATTCACACAGATTGATTTAATTATAAAGTCATGGATATAACAGCTATACATCAGATATTCCTAACATGCACCAGTGTCACTACTGACAGCCGTAACTGCCCCCAAGGCTCTTTATTCATTGCGCTGAAAGGCGAGTCGTTCAACGGAAATGCCTTTGCCGCCCGGGCGCTGGAAAGCGGAAGTGCTTATGCCATAGTGGACGAAGAAGCCTATGCCCCTGAAGGCGATACACGATACATCGTGGTGGAAAACAGCTTGAAAACCTTGCAACAACTTGCCAATTACCACCGTCGGCAGATGCGTACACCCATCATCGGCATTACGGGTACAAACGGAAAGACTACTACCAAGGAACTGATGTCCACCGTACTTTCGCAAACTCACAACGTGCTCTATACCTTGGGAAATTTGAACAATCACATCGGTGTTCCCCTCACCTTGCTCCGCCTGCGCCCTGAACACGACCTTGCCGTGGTGGAAATGGGTGCCAGCCACCCGGGAGACATCAAGGAGCTGGTAGAGATAGCCGAACCTGACTACGGGATCATTACCAACGTAGGAAAAGCCCATCTGGAGGGATTCGGCTCTTTTGAAGGAATCATCAAGACCAAAGGAGAGATGTACGACTATCTGCGGACGCGGAAAGAAGCTACCATCTTTATCCATAACGACAACCCCTACTTGAAAAAGATAGCCTACGGACTCCACCAGATTGCCTACGGCAGTGAGGACGGGCTGTACATCAACGGACACGTCACCGGCAATTCTCCTTACCTCACCTTCGAGTGGAAAACGGACAACGAAAGCAAATATCACGAAGTACAAACCCGGCTTATCGGTGAATATAACTTCCCCAATGCTCTGGCAGCTGTCACCATCGGACATTTTTTTGGTGTGGAACCGGAGAAAATAGACAAGGCACTGGCCGGATATACCCCGCAAAACAACCGTTCACAACTGAAAAAAACAGCGGACAACACTCTGATTATCGATGCCTATAATGCCAATCCCACAAGCATGATGGCTTCCATTAGTAACTTCCGGAACATGCAGGCCGAAAACAAAATGTTGATATTGGGAGATATGCGGGAGTTGGGTAAAGACAGTGCCGACGAGCACCAGAAGATTGCAGACTATCTGGAAGAATGCGGATTCAAGGATGTAGTTCTTGTAGGGGAATTGTTTGCCGCCACACGCCACTCTTATCAGAGTTATCCCGATGTAACCGCACTCATCGCAGAGCTGCAAAGAGAGAAACCTTGCGGGAAAACAATTCTGATAAAAGGGTCGAACGGCATCAAGCTAAGTTCCGTAGTTGAATACTTATAATCCTATTTCATCCTTGGCCTTAAAATGAAATAGCCGACCATTGATGCAAGCACCGCTCCCGTGGTATTGGCCGCAAAATCCAGCCAGTCTCCACCACGGTATGTCGTGCAGTATTCTTGCAGCAACTCCACCATTCCGCTGAACAAAACGGGACAGACAAACGCCCCTGCCCATGCATGCCATAAAGGGGCGTTGTCTCTCCGGTGAGCGCGAAGAAACTCCAGCCACAGCATTCCTGACATGCCGAAATACATACAGATATGCACCACCTTGTCTATATTGGGAATCTTGCTTATTTCTGTAGAAGGCGGTTTAAAGAATGAAAGATAAATCACCGTCAGAATAATAAAAAGCGACACCGGATATTTCTTAATATAATATAGCATATACCAAATTATCAACGAACTGTGCACAAAAGTACAGAACATTTTCTATATTTGCATGTTTTAGCTGGTATTAATAACGAATTGAAAGAAAAATCTACGTTTTATGACAAAAAGTGACAGAGCCAACTTCGGAAGCAAATTAGGCGTCATACTTGCCTCGGCAGGCTCCGCAGTCGGTTTAGGCAATATCTGGCGTTTCCCGTTTGAGACCGGGAATCACGGAGGTGCGGCATTTATCCTTGTATACCTGGTTTGCGTGCTCATTCTCGGCATCCCCATCATGATTGCAGAATTCCTCATCGGCAGGCGCTCGCGTGCCAATACGGCAAGGGCTTATCAGAAATTGGCACCCGGCACGCATTGGCGCTGGGTAGGACGTATGGGCGTACTGGCCGGATTCCTTATTCTGGGATATTACTCCGTTGTGGCAGGATGGACGCTTGAGTTTATCGGCGAAGCGGCTACCAACAGTTTTGCCGGGAAGTCGGCAGCCGATTTCATCGCATCCTTCAACAGCTTTGTCAGCAACCCCTGGCGTCCGGTCATCTGGCTGGTGCTGTTCCTGCTGGCCACCCATCTCATCATTGTCAAAGGAGTGGAAAAAGGTATTGAAAAATCAGCCAAAATCATGATGCCAATGCTATTTGTCCTATTGATAATCCTTGCCATCTGCTCCATATCCCTGCCCGGAGCAGGAGCAGGCATTGAATTCCTGTTGAAACCGGACTTCAGCAAAGTGGACGGCAATGTGTTCCTTGGAGCCATGGGCCAGGCATTTTTCTCCTTGAGCTTGGGGATGGGATGTCTCTGTACATACGCTTCTTACTTCCGCAATGATACGAACCTGCCCAAAACGGCACTCAACGTGGCGGCTATCGACACCATGGTAGCCATTTTGGCAGGATTCATCATCTTCCCTGCCGCCTTCTCTGTAGGCATCAAACCGGATGCGGGTCCTAGTCTGCTATTCATCACCCTACCTAATGTCTTTCAGCAAGCGTTCGGCAATATTCCCTGGCTGGCGATACTGCTGTCTCTGATGTTCTATATCCTACTGGCATTGGCAGCACTTACTTCCACCATTTCCCTGCACGAAGTGGTAACTGCCTATCTACATGAAGAGTTCAAGTTCTCACGCAGCAAGGCAGCCAGATACGTGACAGCGGGCTGTATTTTCTTAGGAGTATTCTGCTCACTGTCTCTCGGTATCGGCAAAAGCTATACCGTATTCGGGCTAAACCTATTCGATTTGTTCGACTTTGTAACGGCCAAGCTAATGCTACCGTTAGGCGGTTTCTTCATTTCCATCTTCATAGGCTGGTATCTGGACAAGAAAATCGTATGGGAAGAAGTCAGCAACAATGGCACTCTGAAAGTATCCGTCTACAAGCTATTGATATTCATCCTGAAATATATTGCTCCGATAGGAATTGCACTGATTTTTATCAATGAACTGGGTTTTCTGAAATAGGTCATCATGCAGAACCCCTTTAAAGAATTCCTTTATTTCTCCCGGGGAGAAAGGCGCGGAATACTGGTTTTGATTACCGGCATCATTCTCGTCTTTCTCTCCGGGTATATTTATATATACCAAAGAGAGAACCGCCCCCTCTCCGATGAAGTAATCCGGCGGCAGGCCACTGCCATGGCAGAATACGAATCGTTCATCGCATCCATACAAGAAAAGGAACAAAAATGGGACAACAGACTTAAACCTTCCTCCCAAAAACAACCGACAACCGTCTCCTTGGCCCGTTTCAATCCCAATACCGCCGACTCCGTCATTTTTTGCCGACTGGGACTGCCCGGATGGATGGCACGGAACATACTCCGCTACCGTAGTAAAGGAGGGAAGTTCCATAAGGCAGAAGATTTCCGGAAAATATATGGAATGACAGAAAAACAATATCAGACACTCTTACCCTATATCCACATCACTCCGAAAGACACAGAAACAAGAACCGTCCAGTTGTACAGCTCTCCTGCAAGCAATGACAGCGCCGTTACTTTCCGAATTGCACCGGAAAAATATCCGTCTGGGACCCTTGTCGACCTGAACCGCGCCGACACCACAGAACTGAAGAAAATACCAGGCATCGGTAGTGGCATTGCCCGTCTAATCATCGGTTATCGGCAACGCTTGGGAGGATTCTACAACATCACGCAATTACAAGAAATCCATTTGGACACCACCCAATTGCAGTCCTGGTTTTCCATCGACACCCGGGCCATCCACCTCATCAACCTGAACCGTAGTAGCATAGAGAGGCTGCGCCACCATCCTTACATCAACTTCTACCAGGCAAAGGCCTTTGTAGAATACCGGAAGAAGAAAGGCGACCTTCATAGTCTGAAACCTTTTGCACTTTACGAGGAATTCTCCGATACCGATTTGGAGAAAATCAGTCACTACGTTTGCTTTGAATAACAGCATCATGCAACATTTTTCAATGTCTGATGCAACCTTTTCACCAGTCATTTCGTCTAACAAGCAGAAACACCCTAAAAACAGGAAGGCCTACTGCAATAAGGATTAGAACCATCGTATCAATATGAAAAAATTAATGATTATAACCATGCTGCTGGGCAGTATGGCACAGAATGCTTTTGCTCAAAAAATAGAAATAAAAGGAACCGTCCGCGATGCTTCCGACAAGAGTATAGAGTATGTCAATGTGGTATTACAGACCATCGACTCTACTTTTGTCGCCGGTGTGACCACAAGTCCAGAAGGAGAATTCATCTTCAAGAACACGGCTACCGGAGATTACAGACTTGTTCTTTCCAGCATCGGGTATAATACCGGATACATCACCCTCAATGGAGTAAAGCGCCATACCGACCTTGGACCAATCGTCTTGGACAGTGCTTCTATCGCACTGGAAGGAGTGACTATCACCGGCTCCAGCCAAATCAGCCGTGCAGACCGCAAACTGGTTTTCCCATCCGAAAGACAAATGAAAACTTCCACAAACGGAGTGAATCTGTTGCAGGAACTGATGCTGCCACGTATTCTGGTCAACCCCATGAACAATGAGATTGGATTGTCCGGCGGTGGAGAACTGCAATTACGCATCAATGGAGTCAAAGCCGAAATAGACGAGATAAAAGCCATTCGCCCTGCCGACATTATACGTATAGAGTACCATGACAATCCGGGACTGCGCTACGGTAATGCCGAAGTCGTTTTGGACTACATAGTGCGCCGACCTAAAACGGGCGGAAACTTCGGTGCCGACATTTCCCAAGGGTTGAACACGATGTGGGGAAACTATAATCTGTACGGCAAAGTAAACCACAAAAAATCAGAATTCGGCTTCTTCTATTACATGGGACCGCGGGATTTTAACGGCATGTACCGCGACAATGAAGAAGAATTCCACCTGGCAGACGGCACTACACTCAGACGCCTGGAGAAAGGAGAGCCCAGCAAGGCAACCATGTACCAGCACAACCTAAACGTAAATTACAGTTTGCAGGCTTCTGAAAATTCCCTTTTCAGCGCCACCTTCCGCCTTCGAGGAAACAATCAGCCGCACTGGGATTATAAAGGAACTCTCTATAACGCCAATGACGAAGCGGACGTGGTAGACATGACCGACCGTACCGACCAGAGCTGGACACGTCCCTCACTCGATTTGTACTACCAACAAGACCTGAAAAACAAACAAACCCTGGTATTCAATGTAGTAGGCACCTATAATCGGGAAAAATCGCAGCGGCTCTACCAAGAAAGCACCCCGGGGAACATATTGACCGATATTGACAACAATATCCGAGGCAACAAATACTCCCTGATTGCCGAGGCCATTTATGAGAAGCAATATTCCAAGGGGAACGCATTGAGCTTCGGTCTGAGCCATACACAGTCCTACTCTAACAATGAATACAGAAACGGGCATTATTATGAAACCAATATGCACCAAGAGAACACATACATATTCGGAGAATACCGTGGAAAGATAGACAAACTAAACTACCGGCTGGGAGTGGCCATGACTCGTTTCTACTATAATCAGAGCGGCAAGGACAAATC
The DNA here is from genome assembly GCF_964250605.1 of Bacteroides sp. AR20. Lineage (NCBI taxonomy): Bacteria > Pseudomonadati > Bacteroidota > Bacteroidia > Bacteroidales > Bacteroidaceae > Bacteroides > Bacteroides sp. AR20. Next base: position 58,934 of record NZ_CAXUGK010000009.1, read on the forward strand.
TACCGAGAACTACAGTTTCAACCCGAGTATCGTTCTGCACTATGCCATGTCAGACAACTCCTATCTCCGCTGGAAGGGAAACATCTATAACGCTTCTCCTTCATTGGGCGACCTCAGCGATGTGGAGCAAGCAGTGGACTCATTCCAGATACGTCGTGGCAACCCGCATCTGAAATCATATATGTGCTATCATACGGAACTGACTTACGAATGGAAAAAAGGCATCTTTTATACCAATCTATGGGGAGCCTATGACTATCGTCCCAATGCCATTATGGACGAGAAGATTCAAGAAGGCAACAAAATAGTGCAGACTTGGGACAATCAGAAGGATTGGCAGAAACTCTCCGGGCGTGCCATGCTCCGCGTAGGACCCATCCGCGACATTCTGCAATTTTCTTTTACGGGCGGTGTCAACCATTACATGAGCCATGGCAATCACTACTCGCATACCTACACCAACTGGTTTTGTGAGGCAGAAGCCTCATTAAACTACAAACAGTTCTCTCTGTTCTGGCAGATAAACACCAATTGGAACAATTTCTGGGGAGAAACCCTCTCGGGAGGAGAAAACATCCAGATGTTAGCTGTATATTACAAGCATAAGAATCTTCGGGTAGGAGTCGGTGCATTCAATCCTTTCACCGACAACTATAAAGTACAAAGCGAAAACTGGAATAAATTCGCATCCTACAAGACAAATAATTATATAAAAGAAAGCTCCCGCATGTTCCTAGTGAACTTTTCCTACAACTTCTCGTTCGGCCGCAGTTTCAAGACGGCACAGCGGAAGGTAAACAACAGTGACAATGACTCGGGAGTAATGGGCACGGGGAAATAGGCTCAAACCATTTTATTGATTTCCCCGTCAATCAGATGTATCGTCCGGTCGGTGAGCTGCGCCAGTCCTTCATCATGGGTTACGATAACAAACGTTTGTCCGAAACGGTTACGTAAATCAAAAAAGAGCTGGTGCAGTTCTTCCTTATTATGGGTATCCAAGCTGCCGGAAGGTTCATCTGCCAGCACCACTGCTGGATGATTGATGAGAGCACGGGCCACCGCCACACGCTGCTTCTCACCTCCCGACAACTCATTCGGCTTGTGGGAGGCCCGTTCGGCAAGCCCCATGAATTCAAGAATTTCCGTAGCCGCCTCCTTGGCTTCCTGCTGTCCTCTTCCGGCAATGAAGGCTGGTATCATTACATTCTCCAAAGCCGTAAACTCCGGCAGCAGTTGATGGAACTGGAACACAAAGCCGATATGGTGGTTGCGGAATGCGGAAAGTTCCTTCTCCCTCATACGGTTGACTTGTGTACCGTCAATAACCACCGAACCGCCATCCGGCATATCCAACGTACCCATGATTTGCAGCAAGGTAGTTTTACCCGCTCCACTGGGGCCTACAATGCTGACAATCTCCCCTTTCTCTATCTCCAGGTCAATACCCCGCAACACTTGCAGGTTACCGAAACTCTTCGTTATATTCTCTAAATGAATCACTAGGCTATTTACAATTTGACAATTTACTATTTACTATTTGATAGTTTTCTTTCAAGTGCTATTACTATAGTCTTTTAATTACATATTCGGCCAAATAGCAGCCAAAAACTGCGGGCATGTAGCTCACTGTTCCACAGGTGGACTTCTTGTTCATCTCGTCGTCCGTCAGCAAAACGGCATTCGGATCAGCCTGTTCGGTGCTGAAAACAACTGGAAGTTTCCGCTTTATGCCCATTTTTTGCAGACGCTTACGCACAGCCTTGCTCAACCCGCAATGATAGGTATCCCAGATATCGGCAAAGCGCACTTGCGAAATGTCACTCTTTGCTCCTGCCCCCATGCTGGACACTATCTTGATATGCCGCTTCATGCTTTCCGCTATCAAGTGGCATTTTGGAGCAAGCGTATCGATGGCATCCACCACAAAGTCATAAGCCGCATCATCCAGCAGTTCCGGTATGTTCTCATCTTTCAAGAATACGGGCAACACTCTCAGTTCCAGAGCCGGATTAATGTCCCTGAAACGTGATGCCAATATCTCCGCCTTCTTTTGCCCCAGGGTAGAATGCAGAGCCGGCAACTGACGGTTTATATTCGTAGGCTGCACGGTATCGGCATCGACAATCGTCATCCGCCCCACTCCGGCACGGCATATCATCTCGGCCGCATAAGCACCTACACCACCCAGTCCTACGACAAGTACATGTGCCCGGCGCAGGCGTTCCATTTTTTCATCTCCTAATAAAAGTTGCGTTCGTTGTTGCCAATCTTCCATTTTCACCACAGATTACACGGATTTACACAGATTTTTGTCAATTATCAATTGTCAATCGTCAATTCTTCTTGAACCATTTATAGAACCATTTGCCTACCTTCTCGTAGTGCTGCGACTCGTTGTTACCACGCGGGTTGGAGAAGGATACCGCATCCTGCGGCTCGCCCAGTTGGTCGGGATAGAGTACTATCAGGCTGTTATTTGCAAAGTACTTGCTGATTTGTGCCGGTAGCTTCTCGAAGGAGCTGTCATAGGAGATGGAGCCCCGGCGGGCACTGATAATCACTAACAGATGGTCAAAGTTCACTTGTCCGGTCAATATCAGTAAGTCCCCCCAATCGTCCAGGCGGGAAAAGTCTGTCAATGTCTGTCCATATTTGGCTTTCACCAGCCCTTGAAGATGGGCGGTAGTCTCTTCATTGGCATAAAAATGCACCCGACAGCCCAAAGTACTCCCCAACCGGCAGAAATGTTCCACCCACTTCAGGAATCCCGCCTCATACTCGGCTTTCGGAGGTACCGCCACAATCACCCGCCTGATTGTGTTAATGGGCATCAGGAACTTGGAAACCATCACCTCGCGATGCAAGCCCTTCAGCAGATTCTCCGTCAGCATACCGAAGAATGAATCCACAATATTGACTTTACGGTGCAGACCTATAATGACATCCGTTACCGCATATTCTTTTGCTGTATGGATAATGCCCGAAGCGATATTCAAGTCGTAACGCGTGATTTGCCTCAACGGCACATCTGCCGAGGCCGTTATCATGGCAGCCTTTTCCAGATAGCGTTTCCCACGCAATTCGGCACTTTCAGAACTGCTATCGTCGTTGATGACATTCAGTGCCAACAAATTATCCCGTTGCTTCGGGTCGCGTATCACCAAAGAAAGATTTATCAGGTCTTCAATCGTATCGGGGTTGGCTATCGGAATCAATATCTTCTCCGCTTCCACGGAGCGGTTTTCTTCCAGATGCGCCTCCTCCATGGCAATCTTCCGTGCGGCACGCTCCGTAATGAACGAGCTCACAATGCAAGTTACAAGAATCAGCAGGACGGTACCATTCAAAACATCATCGTTCAGCAAGCGTTCCCCATTGGGCAGAATGATGTTGTACCCCACCAACACAGCCGCCAGCGTTGCCGCTGCTTGTGCATTGCTCAATCCGTACATCAGCTCCCGTTCAATCCCTCCCATCTTATATATTTTCTGCGTCAGCCAGCAGGCAATCCATTTACCTGCCAATGCCACCACAATCATTACAGCCGCTACTTTCAGAGCATCGCCATGACCGAAAATCACATGCACATCAATCAACATACCCACGCCTATCAGGAAATAAGGAATAAACAAGGCGTTGCCCACAAACTCCAGATGGTTCATCAGCGGAGAGACATGCGGAATCAGCCGGTTCAATACCAAACCTGCAAGGAAAGCACCCAGGATGCCTTCCATCCCCACAAACTCCATCAATCCGGCTCCGAGGAAAACCATGGCAAGCACAAATATGAACTGCATCACATTGTCATCGTACCTCCGGAAGAACCAACGGCCTATGCGTGGAAACAGATATACAATCAAAATACCCAGGAAGATAACCTTTATGACAAGCCATACCCAGAAGAAGCCGTCCGACTCCCCCTTGAACATACCACCCACAACGGCCAGAACCAGCAAAGTGAGTGTATCCGTAACCGCCGTTCCTCCCACTGCAATACTCACACTGCGATGCCGCGACACACCGTAACGAATCACGATGGGATAGGCCACCAGTGTATGCGATGCATACATACTTGCCAGTAGGACAGAGGTCAGTACCCCGTACTTCAACAAAGCTATATTCGTTACCAAGCCTATGCCTATGGGCACAATAAAAGCCAAGAGCCCCAGAACAAGCGCTTTGCCCCGGTTCTGTTTGAAGTCCCCCATATTCATTTCCAGACCGGCAAGGAACATGATGTAATACAAGCCTACTTTGCCGAAAAGCTCAAAACTGCTGTCACGCACCAAGATATTGAAACCATGCTCCCCAATGACAAGCCCCGCCAGTATCATTCCGATAATGTGCGGAATACGAAGCTTATTCAACAATATGGGAGCAAACAATATAATGAGGAGTACAAGGAGGAATATCCATGTAGGGTCGGTGATGGGAAGTTTCAAGCTGAAGTCAAACCAATCCATAGGCTATAAGTTTTAGGTTTTGAATGCAAAATAACGAAAAACTTTTCACTTTATGCGGTGTTATACAGCATTTTGTTATAAATTTGCGACCAATTCTATCTTTTTAGAGATAGTATTTCACTTTTTTATAAACTTAATTTAAAACAAAAGAAAAATGAAAGTAGCTATTGTTGGAGCAAGCGGAGCCGTGGGACAAGAGTTCCTGCGAGTGCTCGATGAAAGAAATTTCCCGTTGGACGAGTTAGTATTGTTCGGTTCTAAACGCAGTGCCGGAACCAAATATACCTTCCGCGGTAAACAGATCGAGGTGAAACTCTTGCAACACAATGATGACTTTAAAGGGGTTGATATCGCTTTCACTTCCGCAGGCGCAGGCACCTCCAAAGAATTTGCCGAAACCATTACCAAGTACGGAGCAGTGATGATTGACAATTCCAGCGCTTTTCGTATGGACGACAATGTACCTTTGGTAGTGCCCGAAGTGAATGCCGCCGACGCCAAAGAACGTCCTCTCGGCATCATCGCCAACCCCAACTGTACTACTATCCAAATGGTAGTGGCACTGAAAGCCATCGAACAGCTTTCCCATATAAAGACCGTACACGTTTCTACCTATCAGGCTGCCAGTGGTGCCGGCGCCGCTGCCATGGATGAGTTGTACGAGCAGTACCGCCAGGTATTGGCAGGCGAACCCGTAACCGTTGAGAAATTCGCTTACCAGCTGGCATTCAACCTCATTCCGCAAATCGACGTATTCACCGAAAACGGCTATACCAAAGAGGAGATGAAGATGTTCAACGAGACCCGTAAGATTATGCACTCTGACGTAAAAGTCAGTGCTACCTGCGTACGTGTTCCCGCTCTCCGCTCCCACTCCGAAAGCATCTGGGTAGAAACCGAGCGTCCCATCTCCATCGAAGAAGCCCGCGAAGCATTTGCCAAAGGCGACGGACTGGTGTTGATGGACAACCCGGCAGAAAAGGAATACCCCATGCCGTTGTTCCTCGCGGGCAAAGACCCGGTTTACGTAGGCCGTATCCGCAAGGACCTCAGCAACGAAAACGGATTGACGTTCTGGATTGTGGGCGACCAGATTAAGAAAGGCGCTGCACTGAATGCGGTGCAGATTGCAGAATACCTGATTAAGGAAAAGGCACTGTAAGAGAACAATGAATAAAAAATAAGGGATGTCCTAGAAATGACATCCCTTATTTTTATAATCCACTTTATGGTATTACCAGCCTGGGTTCTGAGTCAACACCTGACCTTTATTCTCATAAATAGTCAGCTGTGCAGCCGGTATGGCACGCAAATAGTAGCGTTCCGAATTCAATTCACCAGCCTTGAATATACGAAGTTCCTTTTCACGAAGATAATAAATATACCCTTTTTCAGTATCCTCATTACCCGGATTCTCCGGGTCGAACAGATAGAGCACTCTCTTGCCGGAATCATCTTTTGAAGATATTTCCGGATAATCGGCCATATTGACATAAGCACCCAGGAAAGACATGGCAGGATAACCATTTGCATCTTCTGAGTTTAAGTATTCAAACTTGGCCCAACGACGGAGGTCTTCACCACGACGGCCTTCCATAATCAACTCAATACGACGCTCACGACGGATTTCCCACAAAACCGGATTGACATCAGGGTCACGGGCAGGGTCATTGATAACAACTCCATTCACACTCAAGTTGCCGCCATTCAGTTGAACTTTCGGCATTGTCTTGGCTTCAGTATCTCCCCACTTCGTCAGCTGACGGTCACGGAGTTCATTGATAGACTTGTCAAGGTCACTCTGAGTGAAAGCGTTACCACCCACTTGGGCAATCTCATAACGCGCCTCTACATAGTTCAGCAATACTTCCGCATAGCGGATGCACGGCGCATCAGCCGGACTTAATCTACCGGTACAATAATCCAGACCAGCCACCCACCACTCGTCGTTCAAGAACTTTTTGGTAGGATATCCCGTTGGTGATGTACCTTCGGTATAATTTGTCCCCATGGCGCTCATGATACGAAGACTGTCGGCAACTGTTTGATACAAACGCGGGTCACGGTCTTGAAATGACTTCTGAATACTCGGGTCTTCCTTACCTTGATACAGCGGAGACTGACCTATCGGCAAACCGTCACTACAAAGATAAGTGTTGATTACATCTTGCGTAACACCACCCTGAGTCTGATCTTCCGGACCATTGTAGGACATCAAAGCATTACACTGCAAACCGCTTGTATATTCACGATACCAGATGACTTCCGGATTGTTAGCCAAATCGTCCGTAGTAAACAAAGCATTATAGGTATTGCCTATTGAATAGATACCAGAGTTCATCACTACCTCTGCACCATTAATGGCTCCTTGCAGCAAGTTCTTAATATCACCATCCGCCACCTTCTCTGAAGTAGGACCTACAGTAGTACCGTGATACTTCAGCCATGTGGCATGATACAGCATTTCGCGTGACATATACGCACCAACCACATATTTGTTGACTTGGCGCTTCGTATCATCCGTACGTACATTATCCAATGCATATTGAAAATCCTCTTGTATCTTCTGCGCTACATACAAATAAGAATCACGGTCTTTATAAAGAGCCGGGTCTGCCGGGTCTGTCACCTTATCGTAGTAAGGAACACCGCCATAATACTTTGCCAGCGTACTATAGGCCATTGCACGGAAATAGCGTGCAATACCTTCCCAGTGTCTCTTGGCTTCGTCCGAAATATTCATTCCGGGAATCTTCTCAAGCATGACATTGGCTTTATAAATAACACTATAATTGCCCGACCAAGTTCCTGTCTGGCTATTCCAGTCCGTAGTGGCAGAAGTGGAGAAATAAATATATCCTGAACCGTTTGTATTTGCATTATTCAGATTGATAAAATCATCCGTATAGTCATCTCCAGAGAAATAACCGGCAAAAACAGTATAGTCGGTACCATATCCTGTAAAGTAGGAAGAATAGAAGTCTTGCGCATAAGTACGCAAAGAAGTTTCAGTCTGCCAATAAGTGTCATTGGTCTGCTTGTCCTGCGGGTCTTTATTCAAAAAATCGTCGCAACCGCAGAGCGAGCCCATTGCCAACGCACAAACGATGTATAATAAATTTTTCTTTTTCATAACTGCAATTACTATTAGATTATAAACTAAGCTGAATACCGAACGACACTGTCTTCTGGTATGGATAGCTACGGCCAAAGTTACGCTGGTCACTCTTACCACTGGCCGTACGTATTCCTATTTCCGGATCGATAGCAGGTTTCACACCGTCGATGGTGAAAAGGTTTTCACCAGTGAAATAAACACGCAAACCTTGCACTTTGAATTTACTCAACCAAACCTTAGGAAGAGAATATCCTACAGTAAACGTCTTCAGACGCAGATAAGCCATATTCAGCAAATAGCGGTCATTCACGCTATAGTTACCCGAAGCAGACTGCTTGTAATCCATCGGACGGGGATAGAAAGCATCTGTGTTTTCGGGAGTCCAATAATCCTCAGCACCTTTGTAGAAGGGTTCACCGGTAGTAAAGCCTGGTAATACCTGGTTACCTGCCGCCCAAAGTTTTCTTTTGGCTACCCCCTGGAAGAACATGCTTATATCAAAGCCTTTCCAAGCAGCATCCAGATTCAAACCAAACTGTAAACGCGGCAGGGCGTTACCTATAACACTAAGGTCACCCTTGTCATTTGTATTGGTCTGTTTTACGATTTCACCGTTGTTGTCGAGGTCTTTATAAAGCACATCACCGGGAGCAAATTGATAACCGGCAGGGAATACTTTAGTCTGGTCGGGCAAACCGGCTTTCAAAGAACCGTCAGCATTAAAGTCATCTTCCGTCAAGAAACGGTCGAACTGCAAGCCCCAGATATCTCCCAAAACCATACCTTCTTTATAAGCACTCTTATCCCACCAGCCGGTAGCTCCATAAGAAGGAATCTTTGTATTATACGTCCACTTGGTTACTTCAGTCTTGTCATCGGCAACAGAAGCCGTCACGCCAAAGTGCAGACCATTCTTGAAGGTATGGCGATAGTCAATGGCAAGTTCCCATCCTTTGGTCTGGATAGTACCCATATTTTCATATGGAGCGTCAGCACCCAATGTGGCAGGTAGGTTGGCAGTAGTCAAAATATCACTGGTAGTACGGTTATACCAATCAAACGTTACTCCCAAAGCGTCATTGAAGAAACGGGCATCCAAGCCAAGGTCAAGTGTAGTAACCTTCTCCCAAGTAAGGGTTGAAGACACAATAGTCGGTTTTTGTGTTGACTGTACTTTCTTTCCATCGATAATCCAACTGTCAACAGAAGTGGACAGAGTGGAGATATAACGGTCGGTACCTACATCCTGGTTACCGATCATACCCCAAGAACCACGAACCTTCAAAGTGCTCAAATAAGGTTTCAACGACTGCATGAAAGGTTCCTCTGAAACCCGGTAGCCTGCAGACATAGAGGGGAAGAAACCGAAGCGGTTGCCCGAAGGGAAACGGGAGGAGCCGTCATAACGGCCGTTCAGCTCCAACATATATCGGTCTTTATAAGAATAATTAAGACGTCCGAAGAAACCTGCTACAGACCACCATGTATGCGAGGAGCTTGTAGTCTGGTCACCTGTAGCCAGATTCAATTCCGGTTTTGCGGGGTCGAGCAGACCTTTGCGTTGTGCCCAGTAATATTCATATTCGCTCTTTTCAAGGCTGGAACCTGCCATCGCCTTAAAGTCATGATCTCCCCAGCGTTTGGCATAAGTTGCCACGAAATTGGCTGTCAAATTCTCCGTGCGTCCGGTTTCCTGATATACATAATCATAAGTAGCAGCAGATAGATAACTGCCATAAGAATCACGTAATGCCTCAACAGACGGACGGGCAGTGAAGATTTCATAACCACTGGTCAAGCTCGGTGTACCATACTTCTTATAGCGATTTTCCACGCTGCTATAAGCAATATCTATATCCAGTGTTAAATCTTTGATAGGCTTGATAGTTGCACCACCTGTCAAACGCAGATACTCACGTTCTTTTGTGGTAATAGGAGCACTTTTCTGTTCGGTCAAGGCGTTACGGAACTCCTTGCCTTCAAAAGTACCGTAAGGCATCATCGGCTGCCAACGATACAGATAGTACATCGGGTCGTAAAGATCACTGTTATAGTTGAATGGCTTATCGTAGTCAGAACGGGTGAACATGACACCTGTACGGATAGACACATATTGGTTCAATTCAGAGTTCAAAGAGATATTGGCATTGTAACGCTTATAGTTGTCTGAATTGACTTTCATCATACCATCCTGGCTCAGATATCCCAAAGCGATATTGTAATTAGTCTTTCCGTTGCCACCGTTGATAGAAAGGCTATGGTTCTGTTGCGGAGCCCAGTCTTTGATGTATTCATCATACCAGTCCCAAGTACGGATAAAGAACATACCGCCATCGCGGAACTCAAAGTCACGACCCAATTCCATCTCACGGCCAAACTGGTCACCATAACCATATTTGTCCCAGTAATCCTTCATTTTCTGTACATGTGTAGCATCCACACGCATATTACCCACTACGTTATAAAATGCGGTAGACCCCTTAGTCTGATTGATTACACCTTGCAAGTTAATATCAGCCTGCTGCCATCCCGGAAGTTGTTCGGGCGTCTTGGTCGGCGTACGCCATGCAAAGTTATTGGTATATTTTACAGAGAGACGTTCATGTTTACTTCTTGATTTTGTGGTAATCAGCAATACACCAAATGCACCACGGGCACCGTAAATAGAAGCAGAAGCGGCATCCTTCAATACAGAAATACTTTCAATATCGTCCGGATTCACCATAGAAATATCCGTTACTTCCACATTATCTACCAGAATCAACGGTTTGGAGTCACCATTTGGAGAACCGATACTACCACGAATCTTGATAGTAGGCGCACCACCTATCTCACCGGAGTTAGTAGTAATGGTCAATCCCGGTACCGCCCCCTGCAAGGCACGGCCTATATCCGTGATAGGACGGCTATCAATTGTTTTGTTCACGTCCACGGAAGCCACCGCACCGGTCAGGTTCACCTTTTTCTGTGCACCATAGCCTACTACGACAACTTCATCCAACAATTCCGTATCATCTTTCAAAACAACCTTCATTACCGAAGTTGCCTTGACTTCTTGAGTAGTATATCCCACAAATGATACTTGCAGAATAGCACCGGGCTTTACATTTAATTTGGAAACTCCATCCAAATCCGTAATACCACCATTGGTCGTACCTTTCTCAATGACATTGGCGCCAATAATAGGTTCACCTTTTGTATCTACAACTGTAACAGTCACAGAGATAGATTGCATCTGTTCTTGTACTCCTTGCGAGTCGTCGGATGCTGTTTGGGCAGCCATCACGTTGCCACTGCCTAAAAACAGAGCACAGATTGCCACCGCCGTAAAGAACTTACCATTGGCAAGTCCTCGTTTTTTGCGATCTTCATTCATAAGTGATTGATGATTTTGTTAATTAAACCAGTTTTTCAAAATTAGGGTAAGGGAATCATATAGTTCGGATTAGTCAGACTATTTCCGAAGGCTTCTTTAATTTCTCATAGGCGTTTTCTTTATTTAAAGGTTCACATTTTTATATTATCTCTCTTTTTTTCTATTTATTTACCAAGTCCAGACGGAACTTGGAATTCAGTCAGATAGTATCTTATTGTTAGTCTGTTATCGTCTTGTTTTGACTAAAACGCGGTTGCGTTGGAAAAGTGGGAATACTTTGTTGGATGATTGAGGATATGAGCAAAAGGGAGATGTATGGCCAGTAAAATGATTTTTTCTTGAAATAGCCTTGGAAAGATTAAAAAAAGCTATATATTTGTATTCAATTCTAAAACTAACTACCTATGAAACTAATTGCAGAAAGTGGTTCTACGAGAACAGAATGGGCGCTGGTTGAAGATAATCGTCTGATACAGCGAGCCTTCACAGAGGGCTTAAATCCTTTCTTTCAAACGAGAAGAGAGATTAGCCGAAGTGTGCGGTTAGGATTACCCGAGCATTTTTTCAAAAGGAAATTGGAACAAGTCTATTATTATGGTGCCGGATGTACTTCTTATGAAAAGAAAAATGTATTGGGAGCTTCATTGGTAGCACAATTCAAAACTCCAATTCAGGTAGAGAGTGATTTGCTGGCAGCTGCACGTGGCTTGTTCAAATGCGAGGCCGGCATTGCTTGTATTTTGGGAACCGGCTCAAACTCATGTTTTTATGATGGGAAAATCGTTGTAAAGAATGTCCGGGCAGGAGGTTACATCCTGGGGGATGAGGGTAGTGGTGCTGTATTGGGCAAAATGTTCTTGTCTGATGTACTGAAAGGTTTGGCTCCTAAAGATGTAACGGCGGATTTCTTTGAGAAGTTCCGTATAAGTCCGAATGAGGTTATGGAATCTGTGTATAACCGCCCGTTCCCCAATCGCTTTTTGTCTACTATATCTTATTTTTTGGCTGATTATACCAATGATGACTATGTATTTGAGCTGATTACCGGTAATCTGAGAAATTTCTTTACTCGTAATGTCTGCCAATATGACTACAAAAATTATCCTATTCGTTTTGTGGGTTCATTGGCTTACAGCTACGCGACCATTTTGCGGGAAGTTGCCCGTGAATTTGGCATCGAACTGGAAATCATTGAAGAAACACCAATGAATGGCCTGATTGAATTCCATTCTTTAAATATAGAAGAACCTTAAATTCTTTATATAATAAGGTGTATAACCTCCTTTTTGCAAATGTATAAATATAAAGTTAAATAAATGCAAAGGAATGTTCTTGATATTAAATAATAATGTATCTTTGTTAGGACGAAATGAATGAATCATTTCTCACCTTTGTTAATAACGAGTTTTTTATCTCTTAAAACAACCAATAGAGTTAAGTAATTAACAAGATTTTAACCTTGTATAATATATAACTAAGTTCCGTCTGGACTTGGCAAACAAATAGGAAAACAAGAGATAATATAAAGTTATGAACCTTTAAAAAGAGAAAATGCCTATGGAAAAAGAAACAATCCTGCAAGTTGAATAGTCTCACTATTCGGCCCTTATTACCCTTACCCTAAATTTAAGAAGTATTTAATTAACAACAAATCATCAATCATTTATGAATGAAGATCACAAAAAACGAGGACTAACACATAGCAAACTCCTCACAGCAGTGGCAATCAGCTCACTGTTATTAAGTAGCGGCAACGTGATGGCTGCACAAGCCAATCCTGATAAATCGCTTGGTGTAACAGAACAATTACAAGCTATCACCATCAGCGGTTTAGTTGTCGATGCAGCCGGCGAACCGATTATCGGTGCCAGCGTAGTAGAAAAAGGGACTACCAACGGCGGAATTACCGACCTAAACGGTAAGTTTACATTGACCGTAACACCGGGAGCAACACTAAAAATATCATTTGTGGGCTATCAGACACAAGAAGTGAAGGCAGCCAAAACGATGAGAATAACTCTGAAAGAAGATACCGAGATGCTGGATGAAGTAGTAGTAGTAGGCTACGGTGTACAAAAGAAGGCTAACTTGACAGGAGCAGTTTCTACAGTGGACTTAAACAAGACAATGGCAGGTCGTCCACAACAAGATGTAGCCAAAGCATTGCAAGGGGCTGTTCCGGGACTAAGCATTCTCACCACAAGTGGTGCCATCGACGAGACAGCCTCCATGCGTATACGTGGTTTGGGGACATTGAGTAATGGAGAAGTCAGCAATCCACTCATTGTAGTGGACGGCGTTCCGATGGATGACATTTCTTTCCTCGATACGCAAGACATCGAAAATATTTCCGTACTGAAGGACGCTTCCGCTTCCTCCATTTATGGAACGCGCGCCGCTTTCGGTGTGATTCTAATCAATACCAAGAGCGCAAAGCCTAGCGAAAAGGTTACCATCAATTACAGCAACAATTTTGCATGGGATCAAGCTACTTACCTGCCGGACTATCCCGATGTACCCACACAATTAAAGATGGGTATCGAAGCCAGTATGAACGGTGGTGCCGGTATGCCTGAATTGTTCGGTATGTATTTCGACAAATTGTTACCTTACGCCGAAAAGTGGCAGCAACAGAACGGCGGCAAGACCGGCTACCGTCCTATGAACCTCTACCAAAGCGATAGTAACGTGGGTGACTATATCGTATTGGACGGCACTCCTTTTTATTATGCTGACTGGGATGTACAGGACATCTACTTCAACAAAGCTGCTCCTTCCATGAGCCACAATGTTTCTATACAAGGAACATCTGGTAAGACCAATTACTACCTATCTTTCGGCTACAACGAAAAGCAAGGACAGATGAAGATTCACCCGGACGAACTAAAAAAGTACAATGCCTCAGTCAATGTCACCACTAATGTTTACGACTGGCTACAGGTGGGTGCACGCATCAACTATAGTCGTAAGAACTATAAACGCCCGGACACATGGGCCAACACCTACCAATATTTGTGGCGTTGGGGTTCTTATTTCATTCCTTCGGGCACAATCGACGGCTATGACACACGCGTCATGGCCATGCAGAAGCAAGCTGCCGATCGTGAAGTGACAACAGACCTGACCCGTATGAACACTTTCTTGAAAGCTGAAATCGTTAAAGGACTGACCCTTAATGCAGACTTTACATATGCCATTCAGAATATGAACAGCGGTTCGCAGGACAACTCCGTTTACGGCATCAATTGGAGCGGGAAACCGGTACCCTCTTACATCGTCACTAAAGGCAATAGCGGTATCTGGAGAGACTTTTCCAAACAGAACACATGGACGGCCAACGCATACGTAAACTATACCAAAACATTTGCCAAAAAACACAATCTGAATGTAATGGCAGGTGTCAACGCAGAAGAAGAGGAATACAAATATCTGTATGGTACCCGCAATGTGATGTACGATCAAGAGGGATACCCCGAACTGAATATGGCTGGCAAGGATGGACAAGATTTGAGTTGGAATCATACATCCCGCGCTTCTGCCGGTTATTTCGGCCGTATCAATTATGACTACAAAGGCATTTATTTATTGGAACTGAACGGACGTTACGACGGTTCTTCCCGTTTCCCCCATACCGACCAGTGGGCCTTCTTCCCTTCTGCATCCATCGGCTACCGCTTCTCCGAAGAAGCCTACTTCGCCCCACTGAAACATATTGTCAGCAATGGTAAGTTGCGTGCTTCTTTTGGCGAAATCGGCAACGAGGCTGTGGGCGACTACATGTTCGAACAATTAATAAGCCAACGGTTGAACAATAAAAGTACCGGCTATATCTATTGGATTGAAAACAATAATGCCAACGCTAATCTCCTGACCATGTATAACATGCCGGATTTGGTATCAAGTACTTTGACCTGGGAGCGTATCCGCACCCTCAATATAGGTCTTGACCTGGGTCTCTTGAATGACGAACTGACTATAGGTTTCGACTGGTTCCAACGTGAGAATCGTGACATGCTGGCACCGGCACAAGTATTGCCGAACACTCTGGGTGCTTCTGCTCCTTATGAAAATGCCGGTACCTTACGTACACGTGGATGGGAGTTGAACTTGAACTGGCGCCATACCTTCGGCGACTTCGACGTATATGCCAACTTCAACATCGGTGACTCCAAGACTAAAGTAACAAAGTGGGACAATGATTCCAAACTGCTCAGCACCTATTACACCGGTAAAACCTACGGTGACATTTTCGGTTTTGAAACCGACCGTTACTTCGAGGAAAAAGACTTCACCAGCCAAAATGCAGACGGCTCATGGAATTATGCAAACGGCATTGCAAGCCAGGCAGGACTGGAATCCGGTAATTTCCATTACGGCCCGGGAGACGTCAAGTTCAAGGATTTGGACGGCAATGGCAAGATTGACGGTGGAAAAGGCACAGCAGACGACCACGGCGATTTGAAAGTCATCGGAAACTCTATGCCACGCTACGAATACAGCTTCCATTTAGGCGGAGCGTGGAAAGGTATCGACCTTGACCTCTACTTCCAAGGTGTAGGCAAACGTGAGGACTGGACGACTTCTTCCCTAAACCTTCCCGCCATGGTACATGCCGACGTAGCCATCTATTCCCACCAAACAAGCTATAACAAAGTGCTTTGGAATTCAGACTATACCGCCATTACCGGTTATGAGGTAAATCAAGGCAACCGTTATCCACGTCTTTATCGTGGTACAAATAATAGTGGAGGTACCGTATCCGGTATAGCTAACGGCTGCAACAACTACTATCCCCAATCCCGCTATTTGACAGACATGTCCTATCTTCGTCTGAAGAACGTAACTGTGGGATATACCCTTCCGAAAGAGTGGACACGCAAAGCCTACATTGAGAAAGCACGTATCTACTTCAGTGGCAGCAACCTCTTTCTGCTCCACAAAGGGAATGACCTTCCAGTCGACCCCGAAATCAGTACAGGCAATGGACTTACAGCCGGTGGATGGGGACGTATAGCTCCTATTACACGCACATTCTCATTTGGAGTCCAGGTAACATTATAACAACCTCAAAAACTTAAGAACAATGAAGAAATTATTTATATATGGGGTCACAGCGCTGGCGATGTTAACCGGTTGCAACGATTTGCTGGACAAATCCCCCTTGGATACCTTCACGAATACTCCGGCATACTGGAGCAACACCGATAATTTGGATAATCAGTGCAATACTTTTTATAACAACTTTACCGGCTTTGGCAACGGAGCCAGTGGAGGATGGTTCTACTTCAAAACAATAAGCGATGACCAGGTAGATGCAGAAAGCCATAACTGGACTTACACTAACGTGGTCGCATCTTCCACAAACTGGTCAGCCCCTTTCACAGAAATCCGACGCGCCAACTATATCATTGCCGGTGTACAGTCTTCCTCTCTTGATGAAGCAACAAAGGCCCACTATGAAGGTCTTGCACGCATGAACCGTGCGTGGGAATACTATCAGTTGGTCCGTATGTACGGCGATGTTCAATGGATAGACAAAGTTATCGACCCAGCCGACAACGAAGCCCTCTACGGACCACGCACCGACCGGGATGAAGTGATGGACCATGTGCTGGCAGACATCAATTATGCGTGCGAACACATTACCGCAAACAGCAATCGGCAACGTTTCAGCACCGACATGGCATATGCCATGAAAGCAGACATCACCTTATATGAAGGTACATACTGCAAATATCGCACTCAAGCTGAGAATGGCAAAGCCGCTGATGAGAGCCGCGCCAACAAATACTTGCAAGAATGTGTATCAGCCTGCGAATATCTTATGGCCAAAAACTACTCTCTAAGTAACAGTTACAAAGCCAACTATAATTCTGTCAGCCTGGCAAGCAATCCGGAAATGATTTTCTACAAGCCTTATGCACAAAGTTCGTTAAGGCACTCCACCATTGACTACACAATCAATACAAGTGGTACGCACGGCATTTCAAAGGACGCATTCGACAGTTTCCTTTTCCTTGATGGAAAACCGTTGGCAACAACCTCGAAAAACAAGGACGATGCAGCCGTATTGGATGCAGACAAAAATTACTCTATAAGAGAGGTTTTGGCCGTACGCGACAAGCGCCTGTCCGAAATTCTTGACCCGGTACTTTCTTTCAGAGGCCACGCCTACAGCCGTGCCGGTGTAGCAGCCTTCACCACATCGACCGGTTATGGCATCGCCAAGTATGATAACCCCGAAGAATTGAGTGTTAGCGACCGAAACAACATCGGCTACCAATACACCGACTGCCCGCTCTATTGGATTTCAGTTATTTATCTGAACTTTGCAGAAGCCAAAGCCGAAATGGGTTCTCTCACACAAGACGATCTCAACAACTCCATAAACAAGCTTCAGGCTCGTGCCGGCCTGCCGGCTATGACAACTACTCCAGATGCCGATCCTGCCAATAATATGGGAGTAAGCAATCTGATTTGGGAGATACGCCGCTGTCGCCGTTGCGAACTGATTATGGATAACTGGTACCGATATTGGGATTTAATCCGTTGGCACCAGCTCGACAAATTGGATTCAACCAAGTACCCGAACACCATGTTGGGCGCCAACGTAAGCAATGTGCCTGACTGTGAAGAAGCGACCAAGAACGGATATATAGATGCCTCCGATGCACAAATCCGTACTTATGAAGCCAAACATTATTTCTACCCGATTCCAACTACACAGTTGACCCTGAATAAAAACATGAAGCAGAATCCGGGTTGGTAATCAACTAAAAACAGCATATCGCGCTGTACCTCGTTTGGATTTAATTAAAGCGTTCATACATTCCATGTATCTAAATACAAATGTATGGACGCTTTTGTTATTCCCTTTAAAAGGTGTATAGAAACACGAATAGCACCTTCTAAAAGGAACCATAAATCAATATCATATACTTTCCCTTCGTTCATAACATACTAACAAGAAACATATCATGAAAAAGAAGAACATATTTTTCGTACTACTAATCTGCTTCATCAATAGTAGTTGCAACAAAGAAGAACAAACAGACGAGTTACAAGATAAGGATTTCTATTCTGATGTCACAACACGTGCTTCCTACATAAGCGGTACTATTACGGGCGAAATGAACCCCTATGTTAGTGATGGTTACTACACTTATGATTTAAGTATTCCTATACAAAAACAATCTGTAGGTATAAGAATTTCAGCAGTCGGTGGAGAAGCACGATTCAAAACAAACTACCAAGAACGATTCGAGAGTACATGGGTAACCCAAATTCCAGCAGGAAAAAACCATTTTCCAATAAATGTATTATGGACTAAAGCAGGTAGTAATTCTACCCTGATGGTACGTCCTGAAAAAAGTACAATCGAACTTACCGCAGATCTAAGAAACATCAATGTCAAAATGAAACCTATGCCAATCAATGCCCCTTCAACATTTGAATTGGGAGATACGATAACACTTTGGTGCAATTATTCCATAAACAAAGATACGGGCATAAAGTGGACTTACGATAAAAATCTATTCGCTGAAGTCTCTCAAAGTGCATCTGTCACACAAAGCAAATTCCAAATAAATTTGAAATCAAAGCAAGCCTTCAAGAACAGCGATGTCGGAGTAGAAGTCCATGATTTCTACATAAATTCTATCGGAGCAAAAGAGTATTTCATGGCTCGGAAAAGCAATATCAGTTTTCCCAATATGGGTCCTCAAATAGATGGCTACAGAAATATTGAACAATATAAAGAATACATATATTCCATCAATGACAGCAAGGCACATACATTTTATTGGACCGGGAAGAATATTAAGATAGTAAGTGGTCAGAACAGCTCTACGGTAACAATCGTACCGACACAACCCGGTAACGCAAGTGTCAAAGTGAGCTACAAATATAAAAATCAAACCGATAATTTTACCAATGAGCTACCTTTGAGTGTATCTAAGACATCAATGCAACTGATTGGCCCTGACGTAATCTGTGACAACGGGACATTCAGTATCAAGAATTTTCCCACAAAAGCAACAGTGGATTGGATTGTTGGCAACGATTTATATTCGCAATTAAATCAGGCATCACCTGCTATCACCCTGAATAATTTAGGGACACCCGGAGGCAGTTCCATTTATACGACCTTAACCGCAATAGTACACACAAAGGAATACACTGTTCAGTTTTCCAAACCAATTACTTTCAATGTATCAGGAATACAAGAAAATGACCATGACATTATATATGGCTATCTGTCACAAAGCGGAGGTGAATGCGGATTGAATCCTATTCCTGAAGGTGCGCATGATTTTCATTGGAGTGTTGACTGCGATTGGGAGGTAGACATGCAAGGATATTATTTCACTACTTTCAGCAGTCGGAACAGTCATGAAATTGAACGAGTTTGCGTAACGGTTGATTTCATAAATGCATGTGGAACCAGAACATACATATATAACTATTTCGACATCGGCTCAACAAATTCAGGAACTTATTCCACACCTAAAAACAGCCTTTCTCCAAAATAGCCCCAGACAGCTTTCACGAAAAAGCCCCCATCCATTTGCTCGTTACACAAAAGAAGCTTATATTTGCTTACTTAAAAACAGACAGCTATCATGGTACAGCAAGACATACGATGGATACAGCGTTTTGAATATACCCACGAACTGGCCTGGAAAGTGATGAAGGACTATGCAGAATATCAGGGGTATACCGACATCCGCAGCTCCCGTGATGCCATACGCAAAGCCCTTGAAATGGGATTGATTGATGACAAGCAATGGACGGAGACTATAGAAGCCCGAAATCTGACATCGCACAATCATGACAACGATGTAGTCTCTGAAGAGAAAATGCAATCCTTGAATACACCATCCTTATTCGATTGAGCTATGTACGGATTGACCGACAATGAACTGGAAAAGCTATGCAATCTCTTCCGGAAACATGAAGAAATAGAGCAGGCTGTTTTGTACGGCTCACGAGCCAAAGGAAATTTCAAGCCTTTTTCCGACATAGACATCACGCTGATGGGAGACAGACTTACGTATAATACTTTAAGCAGCCTTTCCGATGAAATAGACGACCTGCTTTTGCCTTACAGCGTAGACCTTTCCATCTATGGCAAATTAAAGAATGCCGACCTTTTGGAACATATACACCGTATGGGAATACCCATATTCAGCCGCCCATCAAACTAAACTAAATTTCACACATCCACCCTCACCACCCTCACCTTTCGCACGCATCGCCCTATTCATCGGCATTCAAGAGGTGGGTGAGAGCAAATTTAAAAAGTGAGGGCAAAATTTGCCCTCACCACAAGATTTCTTCGTTCAAAGTTATAAGTCACTCATTCTTACCGTAATATCCTGAAACGGGTACATAAATCGGTTGCAGCATTGTTCCCTCATTCTTCAACTTTCCTTCGGTGCGCAGCCGACGGATATGCCGCATGGCAGTAGTACGCATCATGCCGCAAACGCTTTGAAAGTCATTCCGTGTCATAAAAGGGCGAGTGGCGAAATAGTTGGTCAGCCGACGGTCTATCTCTTTATCCGTCAGTTTAGCCGAATGCTCGTTTGCCTTCAAAGCCTTTGCCTTGATGGTACCAATTTCATTTTTCAGTTTCTGGTCAGCACGAAATTTCACACCCGCCATCTTCACCTTCGTCAACTTACGCTTGGTAGCAGCCACTACCCGTTCGGTCGTGGTGAGCGACACGCGAAAGTAGCCGATGCCGTCGAGATGCACCTGCCTTCCTTCGGCAAGTTCCCTGCCCATGACGTGCGACACAGCATCGAGCACAGCCGTCACATCGGTTTCTGTCAATGAGCAACGTGCCTGGATGTCCCGCCGCAATTCATCGGTAGACCTGCTCCCATTTAGGCGGAGACGGGGATGAAGGATTTTATCTTCCGGAGATTTGTCGTACGAGTCCGGATTCTCGTACCAATCAAACAAAATAGCCATAGTTCAAACTGCGTTAAAGGGTTACATTATACGATAAAGCACTGCACGGAACACGTGCGAAGTACGTACGCAGTCTGTTGAAGTACAAAGGTTATATCACAGCCCAGCCCGTGAGCAGAACCGTTCACTGTAGTGAGCTGCTCCGTTCACTAATATGAACAAGAAAGACCACTTTAGTGGACTGTTCATAAACTCTGGTGTAAAAGTAGACAAAACTATGGGGATAAGCAAAGAAACGAACACCTTTTATAAAAGAAACATATAGACATTCCACCCCAAAAAAGAAGCCAATCGGAAAATAATCCTTGAAAAGCTTGTATCCCCCCCTTTCCCGGCGTATCTTTACAAGAATATTACATACACGATAAAGAATGAAAATCACACTGATCAGAGAGGAACGCGAAAGCGGAAAAGAGGCCGTCAGCACACAAAAAACGGACATGTTGATGGAAAAGCTGAAAACCGAGAACAAGACCGGATACATTACGGAGCTGCGTAGCATCATCCCGCATTTGAAAGGGACCAACGCCCGATATGAGCATATCGACAGACTGCCGCGTCTCTATCCCGCCGTAGAAATGACCCGCACCAAAGCAGGAGAACACCGGATAAAGACCTACAACGGGCTGATACTACTGGAAGTAAACAATCTGGCCGGGGTGGCCGAAGCCGAACTGGTGAAACAACAAGCCGCCCTGCTGCCGCAAACCTTTGCCGCCTTCTGTGGCTCCAGCGGACGAAGCGCCAAAATATGGGTACGCTTCACCCTGCCCGACGGAGGGCTTCCAAAGAATGAAGACGATATCGCCTTATTCCACGCCCACGCCTACCGCCTGGCAGTGAAGTGCTACCAACCCCTTCTCCCTTTCCCCATCACCCTCCAGGCTCCTTCACTCCTACAAAGCTGCCGGATGACCGTGGACGAACAGCCCTATTATAGCCCCACCGCCGTGGCCTTCTGCCTGGAACAGCCCTGCGCCCTGCCCTCGGAAGACAACTACCGCCAACGGAAACAGCAGGAAAGCAATCCGTTGCTGAGAATGACTCCCGGCTACGAAGTGGCGGACACATGCAACCTGCTCTTCGAGGCCGCCCTCGACCGCGCCTTCCGCGATTTGGACAACTGGCGACGGGGCGACGACCTGCGCCCGCTGCTGTCCCGCCTTGCCGAACATTGCTTCAAAGCCGGCATTCCTGAAGAAGAAGCGGTGCGCCAGACACTGATGCACTACTACCGGGAGGCAGACGAACCCCTTGTACGCCTGACGCTGCATAACCTTTACGGGGAATTGAAAGGCTTCGGCACCCGCAGCAGCCTGAACAAAGACCAGGAAACTGCTTTCCGGCTGGAGGAGTTCATGAAACGCCGCTACGAATTCCGCTACAACACCGTGCTTGGCGACTTGGAATACCGGCAGCGCGACTCCATCCACTTCTACTTCCAACCTGCCGACCAGCGCGTACGCAGCAGCATCGCCATGAAGGCACTGAAAGAGGGAGTACGTGTGTGGGACCGCGACATCACCCGCTTCCTGTCTTCGGACTACGTGCCGCTATACAACCCCATCGAAGAATATCTCTATAACACCGGACGCTGGGACGGCAAAGACCGCATCCGCGCATTGGCCGACCTCGTGCCCTGCCACAATCCCCACTGGAGGGAACTGTTCTACCGGTGGTTTCTTGGCATGGTGGCACATTGGCGGGGAATCGACAAACAGCACGGCAACAATACCTCGCCCCTGCTCGTAGGTCCGCAAGGTTACCGCAAAAGTACTTTCTGCCGTATCCTATTGCCACCGGAACTGCGTTTCGGCTACACCGACAGTATCGACTTCAAGAGCAAGCAGGAAGCGGAGCGCAGCCTTGGCCGCTTTTTTCTGATTAACATCGACGAATTCGACCAGATAAACGCCAATCAGCAAGGCTTCTTGAAGCACCTCCTGCAAAAACCGGTTGCCAACCTGCGAAAGCCCTACGGTACCACTATTCAGGAAATGCGCCGCTATGCCTCCTTCATCGGGACCAGCAATCTGAAAGACCTGCTGACCGACCCGTCGGGAAGTCGCCGTTTCATCTGCATCGAAGTGACCGGTCCTATCCAGACAAACGTCACTATCAATTATCACCAGCTCTATGCCCAAGCCATGCACGACATCATGAAGGGTGAACGCTACTGGCTGGACGACACTGACGAAGCAATCGTAAAGGAGTACAACCGGGAATTCGAGCGGGTAGACCCATTGGAAGAACTTTTCCTTTGCCATTTCCGTGGCGCGGAGGAGAGCGAAGAAGGCGAATGGCTCACAGCCATGCAGATTTTCAACGACCTGCAACAGAAAACGAGGGATAAGTTGGCCATCAACCGGATAGCAGCTTTCGGACGCACGCTCCGCAAGCTGGACATCCTCAACAAGAAATCGAACCGGGGAACACTTTATCATCTGGTAAGAATAGAAGAATGAACCGGCACTCCCACCGATTGTACCAAAGTGAGGGCAAACTTGGCCCTCACTCTTTTTATAAAAAGTATTTCCGTACGCAGCTGATGCAGTTCAACCATTATTTAATAAGGTGAACAGTTGACTATTTGCAAATTATGATTGATAATACTAAAAATACCCAAATAAGTGTTTTTGATATTAAAATAAAACGTATCTTTGTTGCAAACAACGTCCTCCTTAATAATACTATTATGAAGAAACTGCTGCTTTTAGCCTTTGTGCTATGTAGTTCTTTACTGTGCCGGGCACAAGAAGAACGAGTTATTTTAGGTGATGAACAGACTTCCGAGTATTTTCCAATCCTAAAAGATAAACGAATTGCCATATTCTCCAATCATACAGGAATGATAGGAGACAAGCATCTGTTGGATATTCTGCTGGAAAACAAGTTCAATGTGGTAGCCATTTTCTCCCCTGAACACGGTTTCAGAGGAGATGCCGACGCAGGCGAACACGTGTCCAGCTCGGTAGACAAGAAGACCGGAGTACCTATCCTCTCGCTGTACGACGGGAAATCCGGAAAACCAAGCGAAGCATCCATGCGCAAGTTTGATATCCTTGTGGTAGACATCCAGGATGTAGGCCTAAGATTCTATACTTATTATGCCTCTATGTGCCGGCTGATGGACGCTTGTGCAGAATACAACCGCAAGGTGCTGATACTGGACCGCCCCAATCCGAACGGACACTACGTGGACGGCCCGATACTGGACATGAAATATAAATCCGGTGTAGGTTGGCTGCCGATTCCCGTGGTGCACGGCATGACGCTGGGCGAACTGGGCCTGATGGTAAACGGCGAACGCTGGTTGCCGGCGTCACGCACTTGCGACCTGACCGTCATTCCCTGCAAGAACTATACGCACCGGACCCTATACAAGCTGCCGATTCCCCCGTCCCCCAATCTGCCGAACATGAAGTCCATCTATCTGTACCCCTCGACCTGCTATTTCGAGGCCACTCCGGTCAGTCTGGGAAGAGGAACCGACCTCCCCTTCCAGGTCTACGGGCATCCCAACATGACGGGCTACAGCTACAGCTTCACCCCGCGCAGTGTTCCCGGAGCCAAGAATCCGCCCCAGTTGGGCAAGCTTTGCCACGGCGTGAACCTGAGCAACATGAGCGACGAGGAAATCTGGAAACGCGGTATTGACCTGAGTTACGTGATAGACGCTTACCGGAATCTGAACATGGACGACCACTTCTTCCGTTCCTTCTTCGAGCTGTTGATAGGCACCGACTACGTGCGCAAAATGATAAAGGAAGGGAAAAGCGCCGAAGAAATCAAGGCAAGATGGAAAGACGACGTAGAGAAATTCAAGGTACAGCGCAAGCCCTACCTGCTCTACGAAGAATAAAGACATGTACAATTCACTATTTACAATGTACAATTTCAGAGAAGGTACAATTCAAAAGTAAATGGGAAGGTACAACAGTTTATACTAAAGAAACGCCGCATGGCAAATTGTAAATTGTAAATGAACAAATTGTAAATAAACATTATGACTCCACTATCCGTAATCATCACCATAGCCGCCTACTTCGCGATACTGTTCACGGTATCCTATATTGCAGGAAGGAAGGCAGACAACGCCGGCTTCTTTGTGGGTAACCGCAAGTCATCCTGGTATGTCGTGGCGTTCGCCATGGTCGGTTCCGCCATTTCAGGTGTGACCTATGTATCCGTACCCGGCATGGTTGCCGCCAGCAGCTTCGGCTATCTGCAAATGGTGTTGGGCTTCATTGCCGGACAGCTCATCATAGCCTATCTGCTGGTACCGCTATTCTACAAAATGAACCTGGTATCCATCTACGAATATCTGGAGAACCGTTTCGGCATGTCTTCCTACCGCACGGGTGCCTGGTTCTTCTTCATCTCCAAAATGCTCGGTGCCGCTGTCCGTCTGTTCCTCGTATGCCTGACGTTGCAACTGCTGGTATTCGAACCTTTCGGACTGCCTTTCCTACTGAACGTGGCCATCACGGTGGCACTGGTCTGGTTGTACACTTTCCAGGGTGGCGTAAAGTCTCTTATCTGGACAGACTCTCTGAAGACATTCTGCTTGGTGGTGTCGGTCGTACTCTGCATCTGGTATATCGCTTCCGACCTCAATCTGTCATTTACCGGTATGGTAAGCACCATTGCCGACAGTGACATGTCCCGCATCTTCTTCTTCGACGATGTGAACAGCAAGCAGTACTTCTTCAAGCAGTTCCTCGCCGGTGCCTTCACCATGATTGCCATGACCGGGCTGGATCAGGACATGATGCAGCGCAACCTGAGCTGCAAGAACTTCAAGGACTCACAGAAGAACATGATTACCAGTGTCATTTCGCAGTTCTTCGTCATCCTGCTTTTCCTGATGCTGGGCGTGCTGCTCTACATCTTTGCCGCCAACCAGCAGATTGCGGTGGAGAAGAGTGACGAACTGTTCCCGCTGATTGCCACCGGCAACTATTTCCCTGCCATTGTGGGCATACTGTTCATCATCGGCCTGATTTCTTCTGCCTATTCAGCCGCAGGCTCGGCACTCACCGCGCTGACCACTTCCTTCACCGTAGACATTCTGGGAACGAAAGGCAAGTCGGAAGAGACGGTTGTGAAGATGCGCAAGAAAGTGCACATCGGCATGGCGGTTGTCATGGGAATCACCATTTTCGTATTCAATCTTCTCAACAACACCAGTGTCATCGACGCTGTATATATTCTGGCAAGCTATACCTACGGTCCTATACTGGGTCTGTTTGCTTTCGGCATTTTCATGAAACAACAAGTGCGTGACAAGTACATCCCGTTAGTTGCCATCGCCTCCCCGGTTCTCTGCTTCATTCTGCAGAAGAATTCCGAAGTCTGGTTCGGAGGTTATCAATTCAGCTACGAATTGCTGATTTTCAATGCACTGTTCACTTTCATCGGTCTCTGTCTATTGATTAAGAAAGATAAAAAGAACAATTAACTTAATACATCATCTATGAATGTAAGACGTCAGTTTTTACTTAGTCTGCTTGCCGCCTCCCTCTTCCCCCACGCGGGAGGCGCGCAAGGACTTCCGACGGATGTCCGCCAGGCAATCGGGAAATTCTTGGATACCACCGCACGAAAAGAAGTTTCCGTAGGACGTATCAGCATCGACTCAGTGGCTGTGGAAGGAAATACACTGCAACTGTTTGCCAACATGAACTGTGCCTATATTCCTTTCCGTGAGGACAATGTGGCCGAAATCTACCAAGGCGTAAGCGCCCTGCTGCCGGTGGAGTTTGCCAAATACAAGCTGCAAATCCGTACCAACAAGCGCAGTATCGAAGAACTGGTTCCCCAAGCCCTGCGCAGTAAAAAAGACAAAAAGACGAAGACATTCAGCCCCGTCGCTTCCAAGCCTCTGGTTACCGAAGTTTCCTCCCCCTACACCCCCACCAACGGCTTGCATAACCGGCATATCGCCCTATGGCAAAGCCACGGCTGGTACTACGAATCAAAACTCGACCGCTGGGAATGGCAGCGTGCGCGTATCTTCCAGACAGTGGAAGACCTCTACACCCAGAGCTACGTATTGCCCTTCCTCGTACCGATGTTGGAAAATGCCGGTGCCAATGTGCTGCTTCCCCGCGAACGCGATTGCCAGACGGCAGAAGTCATCGTAGACAATGACGGTTGCCTGACCGGCCGTTCCGTCTATACAGAAAATTCCGGTGACAAGCTCTGGAGTCAGGGAGAAGGACAAGGCTTCGCCCACCTGCGCCCCCAATACATAGACTTTGAGAATCCTTTCAAGGAAGGCACCTACCGCGCCATAGAAACCATCAAGAAAGGAAACGCAAGCACCGCCGAATGGATTCCCGAAATCCCTTCGACCGGACAATACGCCGTATACGTCTCTTACCAAACCTTGCCAAACAGCGCGGACGATGCCCTTTACACCGTCTATCACAAAGGCGGCACCACGCAGTTCAAGGTAAACCAGCAAATGGGAGGCGGCACCTGGATTTACCTCGGCACCTTCGGCTTCAATGCCGGCCGGAACAATGAATGCAAAGTCGTTCTGAACAACCTTTCCTCCAAAGTAGGAAGAATCATCACTGCCGACGCCGTGAAGATAGGCGGCGGCATGGGAAACATAGCTCGGGGAGAAGTCAGCGGTTATCCCCGTTTCTGCGAAGCCGCCCGCTACTGGCTGCAATGGGCAGGCATACCGGACAGCGTATATTCAGAAAGCAACGGCAAGAATGACTATACCGACGACTATAAATGCCGTGGTATCTGGGTGAACTACCTTTCCGGAGGCTCTGCCGTGAACCCGACGGAAAAAGGGCTGAACATCCCTGTCAACATGGCCTTTGCCTTCCACTCCGATGCAGGAACTACACTGAACGATTCCATCATCGGGACACTCGGCATCTACTATACCAACGCCTACAATGAGAAATTCGCCAACGGAGCATCCCGCTACTTGAGCCACGACCTGACAGACTTGATTCAGTCCAACATCGTGCGTGACGTGCGTACCCTCTACGAACCCCAATGGACACGCCGGGGCAAATGGAACCAATCCTACTATGAGGCCCGTGTACCCCGCGTACCTACCATGCTACTCGAACTACTTTCCCATCAAAACTTTGCAGACATGCGCTACGGACTGGACCCGCGTTTCCGTTTCACCGTAAGCCGCGCCATCTACAAAGGTATGCTTCAGTTCCTCTGCTCACAATACAACATGGATTATGTAGTGCAACCGTTACCGGTAGACCACATGACCTTGCGCATGACCAGCGAGAACGAAGTGGAACTGACCTGGCAACCCGTAGCGGATGCGTTGGAACCAACTGCCGTAGCAGAGAAATACATTGTTTATACCCGTATCGGCGACGGGGATTTCGACAACGGAGTATTGGTGGACGGCAACAGTTACCGAACCACGCTCCTCGCCGGCATGGTATGCAGCTACAAGGTTACCGCTGTCAACAAGGGCGGCGAGAGTTTCCCTTCCGAAATTCTTTCCGCCGGACGGGCGTTCAATTCCAAAGGTACCGTATTGGTGATAAACGGATTCGACCGCATCAGTGCCCCTGCCGACTTTACGGCCCCCGCCCCCGCCGACACCCTCCTTGCCGGATTTCTGGATGAGCAGGACCACGGGGTCCCCTATATCCATGACATCAGCTACATTGGCAAGATGAAGGAATACCGCCGTTCCATTCCCTGGATGGACGACGACGCCTCCGGTTTCGGCGACAGTTATGGAAATTACGAGACCCAAGTCATCGCAGGAAATACGTTCGATTATCCTGCCATACATGGTGCCGCTATCCTGAAAGCGGGATATTCGTTTGTATCGGTTAGTAATGAAAGTCTCTCCCCCGTAGGAAAGGGAGAGAAGAATATTCCGGTGGATATGAGGGAGTATAGGTATGTGGACTTGATACTTGGGAAGCAATGCCAGACCAAGATGGGACGGGGAGGCGTAAAACCGTTGGAGTTCAAGACTTTCAGCAAACCGATGCAGGAGGCTATTGCGGCTTATTGTAAGCAAGGTGGAAATATCTTTGTTTCGGGCGCTTTTGTAGGAACGGATTTATGGGACAACCGCCTTGCAACCGCCGACGAAGCCGACAAGAAATTTGCGATGGAAGTACTGAAATATAAGTGGCGTGTGGGACAAGCGGCTACAATGGGTAAGGTGAAAAGCGTAGCTTCTCCGTTCCCCGCCCTTTCAGGAAACTATACCTATCACAATGAGCTGAATGCCGATTCGTATGTGGTGGAATCACCGGACGCCATTGAACCGGCAACCAAAGATGCACACACCGTGATGCGGTATTCTGAAAACAACCTGAGTGCCGGTGTGGCCTACCAAGGCGACTACAAGACTGTTGTATTGGGATTCCCTTTTGAATCCATACGTACTGATTCTGAAAGAGAGGCATTCATGAATGCTGTACTGACATTCTTCAATGACAACAAGTAATATCAACCAATCATCATCTATGAACAGAAGACTGTTAATAATCGTCCTGATGGCTTGCCTGCTCCCCCTGGGGATGCAGGCACAGCAAGGGACATTCCGTTTTGCCCAACTGACGGACATTCATCTGACCCCGAACAATCCGAATCCCACAGAGGACCTGCTGCGTTCCGTGGCACAGATTAATGCCACCGACAGTATCGACTTTGTCCTGGTGACGGGCGACCTGACCGAAGAAGGCGACCGTACTACCATGGAAAAAGTGAAATCGTGCCTTGACTTGCTGAAGGTCCCCTACCACGTAGTCCTAGGCAACCATGAAACGAAATGGAGCGACTCCGGCTGTACCGCTTTCGGAGAAATCTTTGGCGGCGAACGCTTCGAGTTCGAGCATAAGGGATTCCTTTTCCTCGGCTTCAACTCCGGTCCGCTGATGCGTATGGCCTACGGGCATGTAGTGCCGCAAGATATCCGTTGGATGACGGAAGAAATGGATAAAAACGGCAAAGACAAACCGGTGATACTTGTCACCCACTACCCGCTAATGGAAGGTGATGTGGACAATTGGTATGAGGTGACGGATGCCGTCCGCCCCTACAACGTGCGCTTGTTTATCGGCGGACACTACCACAGCAACCGGGATTTACGTTACGACGGCATTCCGGGCGTACTGATGCGCAGCAACCTGTGCGACAAAGAAGGGAAACCGGGTTACGGCATCTATGAAGTAACCGGGGATTCCATCCGGGTATACACGCAACGTATCGGCGAGCCCAAGAAGCAGTGGACAGCATTCTCGCTGACCGGACAGTATTACGACCGCAACGGAAAGGCAGAGAAATATCCTGACTTCTCGGTCAACAAGGAGTATCCGCAAGTAAAGGAGCAATGGATGGTGCAGACGGGCGCAGGCATTTACTGCTCTCCCGCCGTAGAAAAAGATAAAGTGTTCGTAGGAGACGATATGGGACAGCTGACAGCCTACGCCCTGAAAAACGGTAAAAAGCTATGGAGCTTTGAATCCGGCAAGCGCATTGTCGGTACTCCGGCCGTAAGCGAGGGTATCGTTGTATTCGGGTCTGCTGACCGTCGCATCTACGGATTGAACGCCAAAGACGGCAGCCTGCTCTGGACGGTAGAAGCCGCCGAACCGGTGCTCGGAGCCGTGACCATCGCAGACGGCAGAGCATACATCGGTGCCAGTGACGCCACTTTCCGTGCCATAGACATCCATACGGGAAAAGTAATCTGGGCCTACACCAGCGTGAAGGGCTACATCGAGACCAAGCCGTTGGTGACGGAAGACAAAGTTATCTTCGGCGCATGGGACAATACACTGTATGCCCTGAGCAAGGCAAACGGGCATGAACTATGGAAATGGACGGGCGGACTGACCCGTATGCACTTCTCTCCAGCCGCCGTATGGCCGGTAGCCACCGACGGCAAAGTATTCATTACCGACCCGCAACGCGCCATGACCGCCATAGACATCCATACGGGCAATACCGTGTGGCGCACCTTCCAGTCCATGGTGCGCGAGACCATCGGACTTTCCGAAGACGGTGAACGTATCTATAGCAAAACGATGAACGACAGCATTGTTTGCTATGCAGCTCAAGGAGATACTCCGCGGGAGTTGTGGGCAACCAATGTAGGTTTCGGTTATGAGCATGCCCCCTCCATGCAAGTGGAAAAAGAGGGGGTAATGTTTGGCAGTACCAAAGAAGGACTTATCTTCGCACTGGAAGGAAAAACAGGCAAAGTACTGTGGAAACATAAAATAGGAAATTCACTCATCAGTACCGTAGTTCCGTTGAACGGCCACGAAGTTCTATTCACGGCAACCAGCGGGGAAGTGGGACTTCTGAGAATTAAAAATTGAGAATTAAAAATTAAAAGATATATCATGAATAAAATCAGTTGCTTTCTTCCCTACGCAGGAAAAGAACAAGTAGAAAAAACAGTGAATAGCCTACAGGCGACAGGACTTATAGAAGAAATCCGGTTAATCACGACCGATGCCACTCTGGAATCGCTCCCGGACTGCGAAATATTGTTTGTTGACATGCCCTACAGCAGTGCAACCCTCAAAGCTATTGCTAATGCAGCCAAAGGAGAATACACATTGCTTTATACCAAAGAGACTACGCTCGAAATGGGTATGTTTGCACTGGAACGTATGATACACATCCTTGAAGATTCAAGCGCCGGTATGGTATATGCCGACCACTACCAAATAGCAGACGGCAAGCAGAGCAACGCTCCGGTAATCGACTACCAATTCGGTTCCTTGAGGGATGACTTCAACTTTGGCTCCCTGCTCCTTTTCAACACCGAAAAACTAAAGGAAGCCGCCGGACACATGAAGTCTGACTACAACTTCGCCGGACTTTACGACCTGCGCTTGAAATTGAGCCAACATTCAGACTTGGTACATATCAACGAATACTTATACAGCGAGGTGGAAAACGATACCCGCAAGAGCGGCGAAAAGATTTTCGACTATGTAGACCCCAAAAACCGTGACCGCCAGATTGAGATGGAGCAGGCATGTACCGAACATCTGAAAGAAATCGGGGGATATCTGGCACCGGAGTTCAAGAAGATTGAGTTCTCTGCCGGTAACTTCGAATATGAGGCCTCCGTCATCATTCCGGTACGCAACCGTATCCGTACCATCCGTGACGCCATCAAATCTGTATTGATGCAGAAGACAGACTTTAAATATAATCTTATCATCATCGACAACCATTCCACAGACGGCACTACGGAGGCCATCGATGAATTCAAGGATGACGAACGCGTCATCCATATCATCCCCGAACGTACCGACCTCGGCATCGGCGGTTGCTGGAATATGGGGGTACACCACCCCAAGTGCGGCAAGTTTGCCGTGCAGCTGGACAGCGATGACGTATACAAAGACGAAAATACACTCGCCATCATGGTCCGCGCCTTCTACGAGCAGAACTGCGCCATGGTAGTAGGCACCTATATGATGACGGACTTCAACATGAACATGATTGCTCCGGGCATCATCGACCACAAGGAATGGACTCCGGCAAACGGACGCAACAACGCCCTCCGCATCAACGGTCTGGGTGCCCCGCGCGCCTTCTATACCCCGGTGCTGCGCGAAGTGAAAGTACCCAATACCAGCTATGGCGAAGACTATGCACTGGGACTGAACTTCTCCCGCCAATACCAGATAGGACGTGTGTACGACGTGGTCTACCTCTGCCGCCGTTGGGACGACAACTCCGATGCCTCACTGGACATCGTGAAAATGAACGGACACAACCTCTACAAAGACCGCATCCGTACCTGGGAACTTCAGGCACGCATAGCGATGAACAAAAACAAGTGATATGAATCAAACGATACACCATCTTCTGACTGGACAATTGGCATCCTGGGAGACGGCACGCAACAACTATGCCGCCCTCTCCGGTGTGCGGGTGAAAGAGCTGAATGTAAACGGGATACTTTATAAGGTACAGTTCAACCCCGCACGCATCGTTTCCTCCGGTGCCAAAGTGGATGCCAAGTCCATCCTGGAACGGAAATGCTTTCTGTGCCCGGCCAATTTGCCGCCGGTACAGAAAGGTATCCCGTTCGGAGGACACTACAATATTCTGGTGAATCCGTTCCCCATCTTCCCCCGCCACCTGACAGTACCGGAACTGGCACATACCCCTCAACGCATAGCCACCCGCTTCACCGACATGCTGGAGCTGGCCGAGGCGCTGACGGATTACACCATCTTCTACAACGGTCCCAAATGTGGTGCTTCCGCCCCCGACCATGCTCATTTCCAGGCAGGAAACAAAGGGTTCATGCCTATTGAAAAGGACTGGCGCGGACAGACTGCCGGGAAAATAGCCGATTATAGGAAAGCAGCACTGTGGTATCTTGACGACGCTCCCCGTGCCACACTTGTGATTGAATCCACCTCCAAAGAGGACGCGGCAGACTTGTTCGACATCATTTACCGTTCTCTGGACGTGAAACCCGAAGAAGACGAGCCGATGATGAACGTACTGGTCCTATACGAGGCCGACCGTTGGGTGGTCTTTGTCTTCCCGCGCGAGAAACACCGCCCCGCCTGCTATACTGCCGAAGGAGAAGCCAATCTGTTGAGCAGCCCGGCATCCGTCGACTTGGGAGGTGTCTTTATCACCCCCGTAGAAAAGGATTTCTTGAAAATCACTGCGGAAGACGTGGCGCAGATATTAAGTGAAGTATGCCTCTCTGCCACAGATTTCCACAAGGTACGGCAGCGTATCAGGGAAAAAATATGACTTCTGAAATCCAAGAACTCTAATTTTAAAGAAATACCATTATGAAAGAGCCCAAAGTACAAGTAGGCATTCTGTTTGAACCGCAGATAGAATTCGTTTTGCTGAATCCGTATCGCATGGACGGAACGGAAGTCAGCGGCAAGCAGGTAGTGACCTACGACGAAGGCAAGATTCTCTGGAATGGACGCCGGTATGACGAACTGCTGTTTGAACCGCAACACGAGCAGACCGATGCCTTCGAACTATTGGACGTTACCATCGGCATCAATTTCCATTGGGAGCGCAAGGAAGACCAGCGTTTTCTGGGTGCTCTCAAAATCATCGTTGAGAATGGAAAGCTCACCGGCATCAACGTCATCCATGTAGAAGATTATCTGACCAGCGTCATCTCCTCCGAGATGAGTGCCACCGCTTCTCTGGAGCTGCTCAAGGCACACGCTGTCATCTCCCGAAGCTGGCTACTGGCACAAATACAAAAGAATAAGGAAATCACCGAAGCCCAAGCTAACTACTCGGCCTTTACGCAGACCGACGAAGAGCTGATTCGCTGGTACGACCGAGAAGACCACACACGTTTCGATGTATGCGCCGACGACCATTGTCAACGCTACCAGGGCATTACACGTGCCTCTACCGATATTGTGAAACAAGCCATCTCCGCTACCCGCGGCCAGGTACTGACATCTGATGGTAAGATTTGCGACGCCCGTTTCTCCAAATGCTGCGGCGGTGCTTTCGAGGAATTCCAATACTGCTGGGAAGACATCAAATACCCCTATCTTGCCCAACAACGAGACAGCAAAACGCACGCCACACTGCCCGATTTGACGCAGGAAGTCGAAGCGGACCGCTGGATTCGTACCTCCCCCGAAGCATTCTGCAACACCACCGACAAGAAAATCCTCTCACAGGTACTCAATAACTATGACCAGGAGACTACGGACTTCTATCGCTGGAAAGTGGAATATACCCAGGAAGAGCTTTCAGCCCTCATTCTGAAACGTTCAGGCATTGACTACGGACAAATCATCGACCTTATCCCCATAGCCCGCGGAACCAGCGGACGCCTCTGGAAACTGAAGATTGTGGGAACCAAACGCACACTCACCATCGGCAAGGAACTGGAAATCCGCCGCACGCTCTCCACTTCACACCTCTACAGCTCTGCCTTCGTGGTAGACAAAGAGGAGTTGTCCGCCGAAGGCATTCCCGGACGCTTCATCCTCACCGGCGCCGGTTGGGGGCATGGTGTGGGACTTTGCCAAATAGGTGCAGCCGTGATGGGCGAACAAGGGTATAAGTATGATGCAATACTGCTGCACTACTATATAGGTGCCAGCATTGACAAGCTGTATGAATAATCGAATAGAACACAATAAATCAATATCATGAACCATACAAAAAACATATCGCCATGGGCATGGGTACCCACCTTGTACTTTGCACAAGGCATTCCATATTTTATCGTAAACAACATCTCCGTGATGATGTTTACCAAAATGGGCGTACCGAACGGAGAAATGGCCTTGTTCACAAGCCTGCTCTATCTGCCATGGACTATCAAACCCTTCTGGAGCCCGTTTGTCGACATCATCAAGACCAAAAGATGGTGGACCCTTTCCATGCAGATTCTGATGTCTGTGGCATTCATCCTGCTGACGCTGTCCATTCCACGGCCGGACGAGGCGACTATGGCGGCCGGAACAACCCCCATCAGCATGTTCAGCATCACGCTGATGCTGTTCATCATCACGGCTTTTGCCTCTGCCACACACGACATTGCCGCCGACGGCTTCTACATGCTGGCACTGAAACAGAGTGACCAGGCAGCCTTCGTTGGCATCCGAAGCACGTTTTACCGGCTCGCCTCTATCTTCGGACAAGGCGTGCTCGTAGCCATTGCCGGCGCCATCGAACTGAGAACCGAAAACATTCCGCTGTCATGGACCATCACGATGCTGGTTACAGCCGTTCTGTTCAGCCTGGTGACGTTCTATCACCTCTTTGCAGTCCCCAAACCCACCTCAGATAAGTCAACACTGGCTGCCGATGCCGCCACTGCAGGAGCTATATTCAGAGAATTCGGACGAACATTCGCCACCTATTTTACCAAACCGGGCGCATTGCTGGCCATCGTGTTCATGTTGCTGTACCGCCTGCCTGAAGCATTCCTCATCAAAATGTGTATGCCTTTCCTGGTTGCCTCCAAAGAATCGGGAGGTCTGGAACTATCGACAGCAGAAGTAGGTATCGTATACGGCACCATCGGAGTCATATTCCTCACCCTGGGCGGTATCCTCGGAGGATTGTTCGCATCACGCATTGGCTTGAAAAAATCCATCTGGTGGATGGCAGGATGCATGACTCTGCCATGCCTGACGTTTGTCTATCTTGCCATTGCCCAGCCCGACAATCTGTTTGCTATCTCAACCGCCATCGCCATCGAGCAATTTGGCTACGGCTTCGGTTTCACGGCCTACATGCTCTACATGATGTACTTCTCCGAAGGTGAATTCAAAACATCCCACTATGCCATCTGTACCGCATTCATGGCACTAAGCATGATGATACCAGGTATGTTTGCGGGATATATCCAGGAGGCTATCGGATATACGGACTTCTTCTGGTTGGTAATGATATGCTGTTTCGCCACGGTTGTTGTCACCATTTTTGCAGACAGAAGGATAGACCCGGAATATGGAAAAAAATGATTAATGGTTAATGATTAATGTTTTGTGAGTAATATTTAGTGATTGGTTATGAAGAGGACTATTATTATATCCTTGCTCTGCCTCCTTTGCGGAGGTGCGATGCAAGCACAGAAGATCAGAATAAAGACCGGTATCGAGGTACTGAAAGAACAGAATTTCCGATGCCTGGAAGGTAAGCGTGTAGGATTGATTACCAACCCGACGGGGGTGGACAACCGGATGAGGTCCACCATTGACATCCTGCACGAGGCGCCCAACGTGAACCTTGTGGCACTCTACGGCCCCGAACACGGCGTGCGCGGCGATGTGCACGCAGGCGACCATGTGACGGACATCAAAGACGCGACTACCGGACTGCCCGTCTATTCGCTTTACGGAAAGACCCGCAAGGCCACGCCGGACATGCTGAAAGATGTGGATGTATTAGTGTATGATATCCAAGACATCGGTTGCCGTTCCTTTACCTACATCAGCACCATGGGACTGGCCATGGAAGCCGCTGCCGAAAACGGCAAGGAATTCATTGTGCTGGACCGGCCCAATCCCGTAGGCGGATTGAAGATTGAAGGCAACTTGGTTGAAGATGATTGCATTTCTTTTGTAAGCCAGTTTAAAATTCCGTACCTTTACGCCCTCACTTGCGGTGAGCTGGCACTGATGCTCAATGGCGAGAAGATGTTGAAGGATGGGGAACAATGTAATCTCCACATAGTGAAGATGAAAGGCTGGAAACGCAAGATGGATTATACCCAAACCGGACTGCAATGGGTTCCCTCCTCTCCACACATTCCACATCCTCATTCTGCATTCTTCTACCCCGTCAGCGGCATTCTGGGCGAACTGGGATATATGTCTATCGGCGTGGGGTATACCATTCCGTTCCAGATGTTTGCCGCACCATGGATGGAAGCGGAAAAGCTGGCCGGAAACCTGAACCGTCTGAACGTACCGGGGGTCATCTTCAGACCGATGTACCTGAAGCCGTTCTATAGTGTAGGCAAAGGCGAGTTGCTGCAAGGTGTGCAAGTGCACATCATGGATTTCGGCAAAGCACCGTTGAGCGACCTGCAATTCCTGGTCATGCAGGAAGTCGCCGCCCTCTATCCTGACCGTGCCGTGTTTGACCATGCCGACAAGGGACGTTTCAACATGTTCGACAAAGTAAGCGGTTCGCGGCAGATACGCGAGCGCTTCTCGAAACGGAACCGTTGGGAGGACATACGCGACTACTGGTATAAAGATGCCGAAGACTTCCGTAAGTTGTCGAAAAAGTATTATTTATATAAATAAATTTACAGATAAATAAGGAAGGGAAAAGAGCCTGATACGGAGACTATTTCAGTCGTATACAGAACCACATTCAGTCGTATACTTAAATATATTCAGTATACGACTGAATGTACCCCCTCGTAAGACACGTTTACAGAGCACTTTGAAGCGAAGTGATGCAATAAAAAAAGTGAACATGAAAGAGCATAGTTACATGGCTTTCCTGCAGGAAGCAAAACAATTCATTCCGCAGGAAAGGATTTACACCGACGAACTTCGCCGGCTGGCTTGGGGTACGGATGCCGGTTTTTACCGACTGATTCCCCAGATTGTAATCCGTTCGAAAGACGAAGATGAAGTTTCACAACTGTTGAAACTGGCGAGCCGCCACGGGCTGCCCGTCACCTTCCGAGCGGCAGGGACCAGTTTGTCGGGTCAAGCCATTAGCGACTCCATCCTCATCGTAGCCGGCAAGAATTGGGAAAAATACAGCATATCCGCCGACTACGAACAGATAACCCTCCAACCGGGCATCATCGGACAACGTGTGAACGAACTGTTGGCTCCCTACGGCCGTAAGTTTGCACCGGATCCCGCCTCGGTGAAAAGCGCCATGGTAGGCGGTATTGTCATGAACAATGCTTCCGGCATGAACTGCGGTACGCACGCCAATAGCGACAAGGTGCTTGTTTCCGCCCGTATTATCCTGATGGATGGTACCCTGCTGGATACCGGAAATCCCGTCAGCCGCGCCTCCTTCGAAGTGAGTCACCGTGACTTCATTCGCCGCATCTGCGAACTGCGCGATGAAATACGTACCAACGAAAAACTGGCCGAACGCATCCGTTACAAATATTCCATCAAAAATGTAACCGGGCTCAATCTGTTGCCCTTCGTCCGTTTCGACGACCCATTCGAAATCATTGCCCACCTCATGGTAGGTTCCGAAGGTACACTGGCGTTCCTTTCGGAAGTGACGATGAAGACTGAATATGATTATCCCTACAAGGCCAGCGCTATGCTCTACTTCAAGACCATCAAAGAAGCGAGCCGCGCTGTGGTAGCCATGAAGAAGCTGGTCGACGAAACCGGCGAATGGACAGTAAAAGGGGCTGAAATGCTAGACTATAAGAGCCTTTCTTCCGTCAACGACCCCGTATTCCTAAAATACAAAGGCGAAGTTGCCTCCTCTGCCCTCCCCGGCGTGGAGCCCGGCGACGAAACCGGGTTGACAGCAGTGCTGACCGAAACCAAAGCCCGTACCCCGGAAGAACTGCAACAGAACATATCTGCCATTGAAGCTTGCCTGCAAGCCTTCACCACCTATATTCCGGTACGCTTCACCGACCGTCCGGAGGAATATTCTAAATACTGGGCCATCCGTTCCGGCATCTTCCCCTCTGTGGGAGGTACGCGCCAACCGGGAACCACTTGCCTCATCGAAGACATCGCCTTCCACATTGAAGACCTTCCGGAGGCAACGGCAGAACTGCAACAGCTCATAGCCCGCCACGGATATAATGACGCCTGCATCTACGGCCATGCTCTCGAAGGCAACTACCACTTCATCATCAACCAGTCCTTCAGTACCCAAGCGGAAGTGAAACGCTACGAAGACTTGATGAATGACATCAAGACCTTGGTAGTAGATAAATATGACGGTTCCCTGAAAGCCGAGCATGGCACGGGCCGGAATATGGCTCCCTTTGTCCGCCATGAATGGGGAGATGACGCCTACAAAGCCATGAAAGCCGTCAAAGAGCTGTTTGACCCACAAGGATTGCTAAACCCCGGTGTCATTTTCAATGATGACCCGCAATGCCATATCAAGAACTTCAAGCCGCTGCCTTTATTAGTGATGAGTGACAAGAGACAAGCTACGTCACTCGTAGCTGACAAATGCATCGAGTGCGGTTTCTGCGAAGTCAACTGTCTCTCCTGCGGCTTTACCCTTTCCTCGCGCCAGCGTATCGTGTTGCAGCGCGAAATATCCCGGCTGAAACAAAGCGGTGAGGACCCGACACGCCTTGCACTGCTCGAAAAACAATACCGCTATCCCGGCAACCAGACTTGTGCCGGAGACGGCCTCTGCTCCATGTCGTGCCCGATGGGTATCAATACGGGCGACCTTACCCATATAATCCGCCAGGAAGCATTACCCAAAGGCAGTCTGGGATACAAAGCCGGAGACTTTGTCGCCAATCATTTCGCTGGTGTCAAGAGTGCACTGCGTCCCGTATTGTCCTTAGCCAACTTCGGACATTCACTATTAGGGACAAAGGCGATGAGCGGCATTACCAAGGGGCTGCACAATGCATTAGGCATACCTCTATGGACGCCGGCTATGCCGAAAAGTTATCAGTTACAAGCTACGGAGTTACAAGCTACAAGCACTATGCAGCATAATAGCGCAGCACTTGTAGCTCGTAGCTCTGTAACTCGTAACTACAAAGTCGTCTACTTCCCCAGCTGCATCAACCAGACTATGGGTCTGGCAAAGAAGTCTCCCGTAGAGCAGCCATTGGTAAATAAAATGGTGTCCTTGTTGCAAAAAGCCGGTTACGAAATCATCTTCCCGAAAGATATGGACAAGCTTTGCTGTGGCACCATTTGGGAAAGTAAAGGGATGCTGGACATTGCCGATCGCAAGACAGCCGAACTGGAGGCCGCACTTTGGGAAGCCAGCGAACAAGGCAAATACCCCGTCCTCTGTGACCAAAGCCCTTGTCTGCACCGCATGCGCGAATGTATCAAGAAGATGAAACTGTATGAACCTGCAGAATTCATCTATACATTCTTACGTGAGAAGCTAATTTTCACACCTATTAACCGCCCCGTAGCAATCCACATCACCTGCTCCATGCGGAAAATGGGACTGGCAGATACCATTATAGCCCTTGCACGCCTTTGCTCCAGTAAAGTCATCGTGCCGGAAGAAGTAGGTTGCTGCGGTTTTGCCGGAGACCGGGGATTCACCTATCCTGAGCTGAACTCGTACGCCCTACGCAAACTCCGCCCGCAAATAGAAGCGTCCGGAGTGAATATAGGCTACTCTAACAGCCGTACTTGTGAAATCGGATTGACAACAAACTCAGGTATCCCCTATGTATCCATTGCCTATCTGGTAGACGAATGTACAAAGGCAGCTGATAATTAGGATTGATAATTAACTTAACACACAAATATTACAATGAACAGTACAAAAGTAAGTAAACGCATCCTTGCACTCGACATTCTCCGTGGTGTCACCATCGCAGGTATGATTATGGTAAACAACCCCGGTTCGTGGGGACATATCTATGCCCCCTTGCGGCATGCAGAGTGGAACGGTCTGACCCCCACCGACCTCGTCTTTCCCTTCTTCATGTTTATCATGGGAATTTCCACATACATTTCCCTGAAGAAATACAACTTCGAGTTCAGCCACGCCGCCGGCATGAAGATACTGAAACGCACCATCGTCATTTTCCTTATAGGCATGGCTATCGGCTGGTTCTCGCGTTTCTGCTATTACTGGGCCTCCGCTCCGGACGACCTCAGTTTCGGAGAGAAGCTATGGGCTTCCGTCTGGACATTCGACCGTATCCGTATTCTGGGTGTCATGCAACGGCTGGCCCTTTGCTACGGAGCAGCCTCCATCATTGCACTAACCATGAAGCATAAACATATACCTTATCTGATAGCCGGCCTATTGACAGGCTACTTCATACTGTTGATGTGCGGCAACGGTTTCGCCTATAATGAAACAAACATTCTTTCCGTGGTAGACCGTGCCATCCTGACCCCTGCACACATGTACAAGGATAACGGCATAGATCCCGAAGGTTTGTTAAGCACCATTCCTGCCATTGCACATGTGTTGCTGGGCTTCTGTGTAGGGCGGCTGATGCTGGATGGCAACAAGTCGGAAGACCGTGCCTCATTTCTCAATTCGCAGCTTATCACACTGTTTCTGGTAGGTGTTATCCTTACTTTCTCCGGTTTCCTGCTAAGCTACGGCTGCCCCATCAACAAGAAAATATGGTCTCCTACCTACGTACTCGTCACTTGCGGACTGGCATCCAGTTTTCTGGCATTGCTTATCTGGATTATTGATGTGAAAGGCTATAAGAAGTGGAGCATGTTTTTCGAGGCATTCGGTGTGAATCCGCTGTTCATGTATGTATTGGGCGGCGTACTTAGCATACTTTTCGGTAGTATCAGTTTCCCGTGGGGAAACAGCAGCATCAGCATACACGGATTCTTATACAATATAGTCCTCATGCCCGTTTTCGGTGAAACCGCCGGTTCCCTTGCCTTTGCCCTGCTGTTTATCGCCATTAACTGGTGTATCGGCTACCAGTTGTACAAACGAAAAATATATATCAAAATATAAGGATTAGGGGTTAGTGATTAAGGATTAGTGATTAATACGTTGCCTATAATTAAGAAACAGTATCACCTACCATTAATCACTAATCCTTAATCACTAGCCCCTAATCCCTAATCATTAAACATTATTTATATGATTCTAATAGCAGACAGTGGCTCTACAAAGACCGATTGGTGTGTTGTAGAGAATGGAGTACTTCTCCAACAGATATTCACGAAAGGGACGAACCCTTTCTTTCAGTCGGAAGAGGAAATCAGTAATGAAATAGCAACAGCGCTATTACCTCAGCTGAAGACAAGTGAGCTGGATGCCGTATACTTTTATGGTGCAGGATGCGGATTTCCCGACAAGATAAGTATGGTGCACCGTGCCATAACCAAACACCTCAGTGTGAAAAATGAAGTGGAAGTCAATACCGATATGCTGGCTGCCGCACGTGGCCTCTGCGGACATGACTCAGGCATTGCCTGCATCATGGGGACCGGCTCCAACTCATGTTATTATGACGGAAAAAGCATTGTCACCAATGTATCTCCTCTGGGATTCATCTTGGGAGACGAAGGCAGCGGAGCCTGCTTGGGCAAACTGTTGGTAGGCGATATCTTGAAAAATCAGATGACACCCGAGCTGAAAGAGAAATTCCTCAAACAGTTCGACCTGACACCTGCTGATATCATCGACCGTGTCTACCGTAAACCTTTCCCCAACCGTTTCCTGGCAAGCTTGTCACCATTTCTTGCACAGAATCTGGGTGAACCTTGTGTACGCGCTCTGGTACTGAACAGCTTTAAGGCATTCCTTAAACGCAATGTCATGCAATATGAAGACTATCAGCATCAAAAAGTACATTTCATCGGTTCCGTAGCCTTCTATTACAAGGAAGTTCTGGCAGAAGCTGCCAAAGAAATGGGTATCCAACTGGGCGCAATCATCAAGAGCCCCATGGAAAGACTCATCAAATATCACAACTGAAAGTGACAAATCGTAAATAGTAAATCGTCAAATAGTAAATAGCCTTATGTTCGTAAAAATCTCAGAGCAACCATCGCTCTACAATGACTTGGAAAAGAAATCAGTCCGTGAAATTCTGGAAGACATCAATACCGAAGACCAGAAAGTGGCGCTTGCCGTACAGAGGGCAATCCCTCAAATAGAAAAGTTGGTAACCCAGATTGTGCCCCGCATGAAACAAGGCGGACGCATCTTCTACATGGGTGCGGGTACCAGTGGACGTCTGGGCGTACTCGACGCTTCGGAAATTCCACCGACTTTCGGTATGCCCCCCACGCTGGTTATCGGCTTGATTGCCGGTGGTGACACTGCATTGAGAAATCCGGTAGAGAATGCCGAAGATGACATTCACCGCGGTTGGGAAGAGTTGACGGAACGCAATATTACAGATAAGGATACGGTCATCGGTATTGCTGCATCCGGTACCACCCCCTACGTGATTGGTGCCATGCACGAGGCACGCGAACACGGCATACTGACCGGCTGTATCACCAGCAACCCGGACTCTCCAATGGCAGCAGAGGCAGATG
This sequence comes from Bacteroides sp. AR20, assembly GCF_964250605.1. Classification (NCBI taxonomy): domain Bacteria; kingdom Pseudomonadati; phylum Bacteroidota; class Bacteroidia; order Bacteroidales; family Bacteroidaceae; genus Bacteroides; species Bacteroides sp. AR20. The sequence goes on from NZ_CAXUGK010000009.1 coordinate 102,530, forward strand.
TAGCCATCGAAATGATTGTAGGGCCTGAATATGTGACGGGAAGCTCACGCATGAAATCGGGAACAGGACAGAAAATGATACTGAATATGATTACTACTTCCGTCATGATACAGTTGGGACGCGTGAAAGGCAACAAAATGGTGAATATGCAGCTCAGTAACAAAAAGCTTGTGGACCGTGGTACCCGTATGATTGTAGAGGAACTCGAACTGGACTATGGCAAAGCCAAGGCGCTGCTGTTGATGCACGGTTCGGTGAAAAAGGCAGTGGATGCGTACAGAGCTCCTCGTGCCACTAAAGAGGAAGAAGAATAGTTTCAAGAACAATTAACCCGATTAATTATCCCCTTCCCCTTTCAAGAGTGTGTCAAAACCCCTTTCATAGGGGGCGGGGCAAATCTTTTTATTATGAAAGCAATCTGTTTTTTTCTCTTTTCTCTTTGTCTGCAAGTTGCCACTGCGCAGCCTTTGCAGCGTGTAGCTCCTGAACAGGTGGGAATGGACTCCCGCAAACTGATGTATGCCGATGAAGCGATTGAAACGGCTATCGCCAACAAGGATATTCCCGGTGCCGTACTTGCCGTAGTGCGCAATGGGAAAATGGCATACTTGAAAGCCTATGGTAACAAGCGCATCTACCCCAGTGTAGAGCCAATGACTACCAATACCATCTTTGATATGGCATCATGCAGCAAATCCATGTCGACTGCCGTATGTACAATGATACTGGCAGAACGCGGCAAGCTCCGTATGCTGGACCCCGTCAGCCTCTACATACCCAATTTTAAGAATTGGGAGAGTGCAGACGGCAAAGAGAAGAAGGTAATCCGCATTGCCGACCTGATGACACATACTTCCGGACTGCCCCCATACGCACCGGTGGGCGAACTTGAAAAGCAATACGGTTCCCCCAATCCGGATGGTCTTATGGAATACATCGCTACTTGCAAACGTGACTTCAAGCCACAGACAGATTTCCAATACAGTTGCCTCAACTTCATCACCCTGCAGCATATCATCGAGACAATAAGCGGCCAAAGTTTGCGTGATTTTGCCCGTGAAAACATATTTGACGTACTCGGCATGGAGCATACCGACTATCTGCCCTGCCAACATGACAAGAATGGCAAATGGATAAATACAACAGATGCAAACTGGGCAGGTATCACCGAAGGAGACTGGCACAATGCCATCGCGCCAACCGAAAAACAACCTGACGGGCAAGTCCTCTGCGGACAAGTACACGACCCGCTAGCCCGTATCATGAACGGAGGCATCAGCGGCAACGCCGGAGTATTCTCCTGTGCCGAAGATATTGCCGTGCTCTGCGCAGCCCTGCAGAACGGAGGCGAATGGAACGGCCGCCGTATCCTGAGCCCACTGGGTGTAAAAACCATGCGTACCGTGCCACGCGCCACAGCCAATCTGGGACGTACTCTCGGCTGGGACTGCTTTACAGCATACGCCTCCAACAACGGGGACTTGTTCGGCCCGAACACCTATAGCCATACCGGATATACAGGTACTTCCATCGTTATCGACCCAGACAATGACACTTCTGTCATATTGCTTATCAATGCCGTGCATCCGGAAGACGGGCATAGCGTGGTTCGTCTGCGTTCATTGGTTGCCAATGCCGTGGCAGCTTCCATCTGTCCCGTTCCGCGCATCTATACAGACCATTACTACAAACGCTTCCTACAGTTTATGGATGAGCCTGCCATTACAAGCAAAGACATCGTCATGCTTGGCAACAGCCTGACTGAAGGCGGCGGTGACTGGTCGGCACGCCTCGGCAAGAAGAACGTACGCAACCGTGGCATTATCGGTGACGAAGTGATGGGTATCTACGACCGTCTGCACCAGATACTCCCCGGACATCCCGCCAAGCTGTTCCTGCTTATCGGAGTCAACGATATTTCCCACAATTTGACATCGGACAGCATTGTAAGTATGATTCGTACAACCGTGGAACGTATTCAGAAAGAATCTCCCGATACGAAGTTCTACCTGCAAAGCCTGCTTCCTTTCAATGAAAGTTTCGGACGCTATAAAAGCCTGACCGGAAAAACCGATATGGTCCCTGAAGTCAACCTTCGTTTGGAAGCACTTGCCAAAGAAAAAAACATCGCTTATATCGACCTCTTCCCCTTGTTTACAGAGAAGGGAACGAATGTACTGCGCAGCGAACTAACCAACGACGGGTTGCATTTGAATGAGGATGGATACAAGATTTGGGTAAAGAGCATCAAGAAGAAAATATAAAAATTACATATGCAATATTTTGTTGAAAATTTGTTTTTTAATTTTTTTATTCTTTTCTTTGGTAAAAGAAACTTTAAACTATTAAATCATGAAAACACTGTTAAAAATGATGGCATTTATTTCCATCTTCGTCTCCATCACATCATGTTCTAATGAAAATACATTAGAAAACATGCTACCGGCAGAAAACAAAGTACATAGTGATTCCTTCAGATTTAGATACCAAGGAGTAGAATATACAGCCGAATATGAGCTGCAAGATTCCACGATAGTATTTATAAATCCTGAAATAGGTAATATGTTATCCAAATTGAACAATAATCCTAACACTTCTACGCTTACTTATTCCAATGGTACAATTGAATATTTTGATTCCACTAAAGAACTAGAATTGTTTGTAGAAGAAAAATTTCAACGTAGTGATAATGCCCAAACTAGGCTATCAATGGCTTACCTTACATCTATAACTTTAAAAGTATATGAACACAAAGACTTTGGAGGAGAAGTGTTAACATATAATGGGCCGATAGAAGTTCCTAATATGAAAAATGCATACAACTATGGAGTCCCAATGATACCTAAGGATTTTAATGACATAATTACTTCATTTAAACTTACAGGTTCTCGCAGAGTTGGCACACCAGAGAATGCAGAAATGAGTGCGATAGTGATTTTTTATAGAGACTCTAATTATAAATCTAGTAGTAAGGCCTTTATACTCAATGTGGATCACCAAGAAATATCACATACTAATTTTAAGAAAATAGATTTTAATGACAAAGTTAGTTCATTCAAATTATATAAAGTAAGAGATCCCTATCCTAAGCTATAACTAACCTTGATTTTAAAAGTCTCTGAATAAATCTTCTCATCACTTTTTGAGATATAATCACAAAATAAATAGGGATGTTCAGTAAATCCTTTAAAAACAAGTTGGCATGTGTAAATGATTTAAGTTTTTCATTTCACATGCCATTTTTATAATTCATTTATCCTTGAAATATTCAGCAAATTAAGTTCAATGGTGAGTTTCTTCTCAAAGAAACAATAGACTGCTATAGATAGCTGACACAGCATTACCCATAAAGTTATTGAACGATTGGCGTCTTGAATGTTCAGTTTGTGCGATATTCTTCGGTTCGTCATTAACAGTTTCAATTAATGTCCCATTCTAAGCAGAATTTTATCGACCATACTCATGAGTTCTTCTTGTTGTTTTTGCCCTTAGTGACAATACCGTTAAGGAAGAGGCGCTCAAACAATAAGATCTTTTTCTTGTTCTGCTACACATGATATAAGAAGAAGATACACAACTAAACAATGCATATTTTCTCATTATATCAACATTTAGGAGTTATTCTATCACTTTATTTAAAACTACATCAAAGACTAAAGCTGAATATCCGGGAATAGTACCACTACCTTCAGAACCATATGCAGAATCCGTAGGAAGATACACTAACCAACGTTCGCCAACAGCCATATATTGCAAAAAGATTTTCCAACCCGTTCTCAATGTTGACTCTGTTATAAGAAAATCAGTAGACCAACTAAAAGGAGTCGGTTCTCGCCCAGGTGGATTTGGTATATTTTGATCCAATGCACCATAACCGTCAAAACCACCATCAAATTTCTCACCGGTAATAAGTGTACCGTAATAAAAAGCATTCACAGCTTCTGTCCATACAGGAATTTCACCCTCTGCATTCTTAACAAGTTTCTTACAATATATATACCGAGGATGCTTATCAGTGCTAACAAGATAGTCTTGAAGAATAAACATTTCACCGACTTCCACAGCCCTTATACCTTCTTCAGTAGCTACATATCTATCACCCGCAACATTTTTTATCGAATCAATGTATGCTTCGTTACGTGCCTGCCAATCATAATACTTTCCCTCATCTTCTACTTCTTCGCAAGACACTAGTCCGCTTACAAGCAACAGCAGGAAAGGCAAAAACAAAAATCTTTTTCTCATTTTCATTAATTACAAATTATTCATTAATTACGAATTATAAATTACAAGAAACAAGTGGCATTCACTACGCACCCTCATAATTTATAATTTGTAATTAATATTATTCTTATTGCAAGGTTTTCAGCAACGATGTGATGCTTACACGGTCTGCAATAATATTATTCAGTTCAGAGATAGCCACGCGCTCTTGCTGCATGGTGTCACGATTACGCAGTGTCACACAGTTATCTTCCAAAGTCTGATGGTCCACAGTTACGCAGTACGGAGTACCGATGGCATCCTGACGGCGGTAACGTTTACCGATGGAATCTTTCTCGTCATACTGGCAATGGAAGTGGAACTTCAGGTTGTCGATAATCTCGCGTGCTTTTTCGGGCAGTCCGTCTTTCTTTACCAACGGCATCACGGCCAGCTTCACCGGAGCCAGGGCAGCGGGAAGTTTCAATACTACGCGCGTTTCACCGTTCTCCAGCTTCTCTTCACAATAGGAAGCAGACATGATGCTGAGGAACATACGGTCTACGCCTATCGAGGTTTCGATGACATACGGAGTATAGCTTTCGTTGGTTTCAGGGTCGAAATACTTGATGTTCTTACCAGAGAATTTCTCATGCTGGGACAAGTCAAAATTAGTACGGCTGTGAATACCTTCTACTTCCTTGAAACCGAAAGGCATCAGGAACTCGATGTCTGTAGCAGCATTGGCGTAGTGTGCCAGTTTGTCGTGGTCGTGGAAACGGTAATGGTCGTCGCCGAAGCCCAGCGCCTTGTGCCATTTCAGACGAGTAGCCTTCCAGGTCTTGAACCAGTCAAGCTCCGTACCCGGCTTCACGAAGAACTGCATTTCCATCTGCTCGAACTCGCGCATGCGGAAGATGAACTGGCGGGCTACGATTTCGTTACGGAAAGCCTTACCAATCTGGGCGATACCGAAAGGAATCTTCATGCGACCGGTTTTCTGTACATTCAGGTAATTTACGAAGATACCTTGTGCCGTTTCAGGGCGCAGGTATATCTTCATGGCACCATCGGCAGTGGAACCCATTTCTGTTGAGAACATCAGATTGAACTGACGCACCTCTGTCCAGTTCTTTGTGCCACTGATAGGGCAAACGATTTCTTCGTCAAGGATAATCTGACGGAGTTCGTCCAGATTATTATCGTTCAAAGCCTTGGAAAAGCGTTCATGCAAGGCATCACGCTTGGCCTGGTGTTCCAGCACACGACCGTTGGTACTGCGGAACTGAGCCTCATCGAAAGCCTCACCAAAACGCTTGGCAGCTTTGGCCACTTCTTTGTTTATCTTGTCATCGTACTTAGCAAGCTGGTCCTCTATCAACACATCGGCACGATAACGTTTCTTGGAATCGCGGTTGTCAATCAAAGGGTCATTGAAAGCATCTACGTGTCCGCTGGCTTTCCAGATGGTGGGGTGCATAAAGATTGCTGAGTCGATACCGACAATATTTTCGTGCAGCAGCACCATACTCTGCCACCAGTATTGCTTGATGTTATTTTTCAGTTCCACACCCATCTGACCATAGTCATACACAGCTCCCAGTCCATCATAAATCTCGCTGGAAGGGAACACAAAACCATATTCCTTACAGTGTGATACGAGTTTCTTAAAAACGTCTTCTTGTGCCATTTTCTGTTGTATCTAAATTAATTTGAATCTTATTTTCAGCTAAAAAGCGCCACAAAGATAGGGATTTATATCGTAAGTAGGACACGGAGGGTATTAATTTATCTTATTACCAAATAAAAGAAGAAGCTACCTCATAACTCCGAGGCAGCTTCTTTCCCAATTTTACCCAATTACAATTAATTTACCTAAGCACTACAAATCAACCTAATCACAACCAAGAATAATATTATACTCACCTTCAGCGTTTTATCGTATTAACAGTCTCTTGTGGTTTCAATATGTCATTTGTTTTTTCCACAACTGATACCACATCAACATCAAGTACAGCCTTAATATCCTTGGAAGAGGTTCCAATCAAAAACTTATAATTTCCAGCATCCACTACCCATGAAGAAGAAGCTTCATCATAAGAAGCCAAATCCGTAGTGTTCAGTTTCAAAGTGGCAGTAACAGTCTCACCTGGCCTCAATTCCTTAGTTTTGGTAAAAGCTTTAAGTTCTTTTTCCGGTTTGTTCATCTGAAACCTATTGGGAGCGGAGACATAAAGCTGAACAACCTCTTTCCCTGCAAACTTACCAACATTCTTCACATCAATAGAAACAGAATATATACCATTATCAACTTTGACAGACGGATTGACATACTCGAATGTTGTATACGAAAGACCATAGCCGAAAGGATAAGACACTTGCTTTCCGAAACTATCGAAATAGCGATAACCGACAAAAATATCTTCTTCATAATCCGTATAGTCTACATTCTTCACTGAAGAGCTTTTGTCCTCCTTATTCCTCACATCTGTATTAGCCCTAGCATCCATAGGAAAATTGGTCGAAGAAGCAACGTCCATCAACTTGTTCGGGAAAGTCATTGTCAACTTACCCGATGGAGATACCTTACCGCTCAACACATCCGTCACACTATTTCCACCCTCCTGTCCTGCCTGCCAAGCCAGCAAAATAGCATCCGGTAGTTTTTTCCAAGAAGCTGTTTCGATTACACCTCCGATATTCAATACCACCACCACTTTCTTCCCAGCAGCATGGAAAGCTTGGCTGACGGACTTCAGCAGTTGCAATTCTTCCTCACTCAGTTCAAAATCACTGACATTACGGTCTACAAATTCACCGGAAGTACGTCCCAGCGTAACCAATGCAACATCCGCTTTAGCAACTTGTTCTGACAACACCTTTGTAGTAGGGATAAGTTCTGTCGGGCGAGGTACCGGCATAAATCTGGAGAAAGGCTGAGACGAGTCAGGAGTATTTTTCTTATTCTCGGCCTCAATATACTGTTCATAATCGGCCTTCAATGCTTCATCTATCTGGTATCCAGCATTCTTCAAACCATCCAATAATGAGACTGTATAGGCACGATTCACATTACCTGAGCCGGTACCTCCTGCTATGAAATCATAGGAAGTACACCCGAAAAGAGCTATATTTCTGACCTTCCTTTCAAATGGCAAGGTTTCGTTATTATTCTTCAACAAAACCATTCCTTCAGTCGCTGACTGGCGGGTAACTGCTGCGTGCGCCTTCAAATCAGGTTTATTGGAATATTTGTATTCTTTAAAATGAGGAGTTTGGAGAATAAGTTCAAGAACACGCTTCACATTACGATTCAGTATGGATTCATCCAATTTTCCGGATTTCACCCCTTCGATAATCATATCATACTGGTTAGCCCTTCCCGGTTGGAGCATATCATTACCTGCTATCATCTGAGCCACGGCATCCTTCCCTCCAAACCAGTCAGTTACCACCATACCCTCGAAATTCCACTCATCACGCAATAAAGTGGACAGCAAGTCTGTATTCTCAGAAGCATAGGTGCCATTAATATGATTGTAAGAGGACATTACTGTCCATGGTGCCGATTCCTTCACTGCAATTTCGAACCCCTTCAAATAGATTTCCCGTAAGGCACGAGGAGTGATACGAGCATCATTAGCATTCCGATTGGTTTCCTGGTTGTTAACAGCAAAATGTTTGATGGAAGTTCCCACTCCGTTGCTCTGTATCCCTCTAACATATGCAGCAGCTATCTTGCCAGACACCAACGGGTCTTCGGAATAATATTCAAAATTACGCCCGCACAAAGGATTCCGATGGATATTCAAAGCAGGAGCCAGTAAAACATCCGCACCATATTCCAACACTTCATTACCAATTGATTTTCCAACTTCCTCTACCAAATCCTGATTCCAAGTAGAAGCAAGTAACGTACCGATAGGAAAATGTGTACAATAATAAGTAGCAGAATCCCCTTCGCGGATAGGATCTATACGTAAACCTGCAGGTCCATCAGCCAACACAATGGCAGGAATTCCCAAACGGGGTATCGGATAAGTAGTACCTGCTGCACCGGGAACCAACTTCTTTGTAGTGCCAATCACCGTACTGTCACCCGAAGTACCCACCATTCCGGTACCGATAACCAAATGTGCCTTTTCTTCCAAAGTCATGGCACCAATAACATCCTCAACAGAATCTTTACCCAATTGAGGAGCCGCAGGGCCACAAGCGCTCAACACGCCTGCAGCCAACAGCAAATAAAACAGTTGTTTTTTCATAGCCTAGTCAGATTTATTTAAACAACTTGGGAGCAAATACAGAGAGATAAATACGCCAGCAGGTCCATACATGTCCACCAGGAGTTTCCATAAACTCATATTTATATCCTTTTTTATCCAAATCAGCGCGATAAGCTGCATTGTTTCTATAAAGAAAATCGTCTTTACCGATACCCAACCAGTAAAGTTTGGGAGCCTTATCAAACTGAACAGCTAACTTTTTATCCATATCCTGATAAACCGGACTATTTTTCTGACCTGCACTCTGGACATTAAGGGCCGCAGAGAATAAACCTACATAGTCGAACATATCAGGATAGTTCAAAGAAATATTGGCAGAATGAAAACCACCCATTGAAAGCCCCGCAATAGCACGATGAGCTTTGTCCGCTTGTACACGATAATTACTTTCTACAAACGTGATAATCTCAGGGAAATAGGCTTCAAAAGCACCGTCCATGGTTCCATTCTTCATATGGTAAGGTTTATAGTATCCCAGACTACTCTCACCAGGTGCAGCCTCCATGGCAGCATGCCCATTGGGCATCACAACAATCATCGGTTCAGCCTTGCCTTGTGCAATCAAATTATCGAGAATCTGTGCAGCACGTCCAAAAGTTGTCCACTCATCTTCATCCCCTCCCATACCATGCAATAAATAGAGTACCGGATACTTCCTATCACCGGATTGTTCATAACCTGCCGGCGTGTAGATATTGATACGGCGATCCATTTTCATACCATCAGAGTGATACCAACGATGGGCCAATGTTCCATGAGGAACTTTATTTACCTTATATAAATCTGCCTTACCATTCCCTACAATAAACACATTGCTTGTGGTAGCAAAGACACGATAGACATAAACATTGTTAGGGTCTATAGTCGGCACACCATCTACCATGAATTCATAGCTATAAAGTTCTGAATCCAACGGCTTGGTAGTATAGGTCCAAATTCCTTCTGAATTCTTTGTCATGTCTATCAAACCTGCTCCCACCATACCTCCAATGTGTTGTCCCTCCGCCTTTTCGGCAAAGTCACCGGCAATCTGCACCTTTTGGGCATCAGGAGCCTTAAAGTTAAAAGTCACTGTGTTATCTTTGTTCACAATTGCAGACTCGAGGTCCTGCGCAACAAACAAATTCTGCTGGGCAGACATTTGCAGTCCACAGACTGCCATAAATACTGTCAATAAAATCTTTTTCATTTCAGTTTTTCAATTTAAAGTTTGTTGATTCTAGTTTATTCTATCACTGTAATAATTAGGCGGTGATAACGGTTCATTTGTGGTTCACCATCATCTGTAGCCTCCAGAATCAAGTGAATGGTATCGCCCGGTTTGGCATCAGTCGGAACAGTAAAAGTAGTATTTGCAGAAGTAGAATCATCCACTGCCACTTTACCTCGATATGTACTGGCTGACATATATTGCCACCATTTAATGGCAAGTACATTCTTGTCCGGATCGGTTACTGTATATTTAAGTTTCAGCTTTTCACCCGGTTTGGCATTCATGGCAAGTGCACCTTTTATCACCGGTTCATGATTTGCATCGGTATAGCTTGGAGTAACTGACCATTTAAAACGGGCAGCCAATCCATTCATTACCGGAGCCGTAAAATCGGGTAAAGGATAGTGCTCAGCTCTATACTTCATCTGTTCCATACGAGGAAGATTCTTCACTGAATCGGGAAGAAGAGTCCTTCCACCGCACCAGCCACCATAAGTAGGATTCTCGTGACCACGCAGACCATTACCGATCAAATTCAGAAAACAGTAAGTGTCACCCTCAGCCAGATAAGCCCCTTTCGGCTGAACTCCAGTCCAAACTACATAGCCTTGCTCCTTCAGTTCATCAACTGTATAGCCCGACAAGCCGAAGAAATCGAACTTATCATCTTTCACCATCTGTTTTCCATCCCCCCAGACACGATACATTTCACCGAAAGGCCCTTTACTACGGATATTCTCCTGCATCCATTCCGGAGAATAGAAAACCTGGTTTTCTTTGGAAGCCCTCAACTGGGCATTATAAGCCAGCCCGACTGTCATGCCGCCCATCTCCATTTGTCTAAGTTCCGGCCAGAAAGGTTTGATATACCGTGCATACGTATCATCCTGATCACCAGAAAGGGAAAGAACCACTTTTTTTATTATCTTTTCCCGAATGCCTTTCCAGGCATCAGTATGCTCATAAATATCCTGAATGGACTTCAAAGCACGAGCTATGGTGCTGGCACCTCCCCAAGCATTGATAAATACCGGATCTGTACAATCATCAAGCAGTACGGCTTTAATCAGCTCCGATCCCGGAGTATCCTTGGAAATATCACCATCGAACTCTATATTACCGATGCGTATTTTGGATTTCAGATATTCGGGAGTCGGATAAGAAGGATCATGTACCCTCAGATTGGGATATACCTCCTCATAAGCTTCCACAGCATCGTCAATGAAACGTTCTTCCGGATCCCAACGCCAACTTTCCATAGGCCCGTAGTCTATACCATTGCGAGAATATTCCCGTCCAGGTACATACCACTTAGTACCGTACCCATCACCTTTCCAATGAAACTGACTGCTGGCATAAATCAAACCTTCCACGCGGAAATCCGTACTGAAAAGTAAGAAACGTATCAAAGAGTTCAGGTCATCAAGTTCCGGATCACAAGTAATAATAACACGAGGTTTTGACGAATCTTCACTGGACGTCTGCTGTCCATTCATACAAGCCGGCATCACAGCCATAAGGCCTGAGAAGAATAAGCATTTAAATTTATTCATACACTAAATTTTATTGATTAACTACCAACCCGGATTCTGGGTCATATTCTTATTGACATTCATTTCAGTTGCAGGGAATGGGAGCAATTCATGCTTACCACTTTTGAAGCCAGCAGAAGCATTTTTCTGTTCATTCCAACTGACACGACCGTCTTTATAAAGAGCCGGCCTTTCCTGTCCTCTTTTGGCAAGTACCGTAGCAGCATCGCCCCACCGAATCAAATCCTGATAACGACAACCTTCCATCCAGAGTTCCAAACGCTTTTCTTTCTTGATATCATCCATAGAAACGCTACCCAATGCAGGCAACTGAGCACGGTTACGCACTCTATTTACATAGTCGACAGCTTTACCTGCATTTCCAGACTGGAGACTCGCCTCAGCAGCAAGTAACAAGACCTCAGCATACCGCATAGCACGAGTATTGTTAGGGCAACGCAACCAATAATAATTAATGACATCGGCTTCATAAACACGGTATTTCCAACTAAAGTAACCGGCATTGTCAGGCATATATGCAATGGCATCACTCAAAGATATACCGGTGCTTTCCATCTGCTGGTATGTCTTTATGGAAGCATTCAAGCGATACGTATCTCCCATCTCAACAAATGCATCATAGCTTTCCTTGGTCGGATTAAAAAATCCCCAACCTCCGTGAGAATAGATTTGAGTAGGCTCATTAAATGCAAGCATATCTCCGCGCCAATGTACATATACCCAAATCATGTTACTCATAATACCAGTAGCATTATTGGCATCGTAGACATAGTTACTTTCAAATAAGCTTTCGCAATTTGCCTCTCCTTTAGTAGTCTGAATATTTTCATAATCATTGTAAAGGTCGTACTTTCCGCTATTAATCACCTCATCCAAGGCAGCGGCGGCAGCACCATAATTCTTCTGGAATACATATGCCTTACCTAACAGAGCTTGTGCAAATTGTTTGGTGATGCGATAGGTAAAGTCATCCAAACTTGTCTTTTCCTCCAGATCGCCACTGTTGACAGCCTCAGTAAGGTCTTGGTTCACCAATGCCCATAGCGCCTCAGTATCACCATTGGCCTGGGAATATTCATTTGGCGTTAACGGATGATCCACCAATGGCGGAGTCCCCCAAAGACTAATTAATTCGATGTAGGACATCGCGCGGAAAACCTTTGCCTCTGCACGTGCACGAAGTTTAATTGCAGAATCATCCCCTACATACTGCAAAACAATATTGGCGGCATAAATTACCTTATAAAGATTCGTATACAACGTTTTAATATGAGAAAAATCAGAGTCGAATGTATAAGTCGACAGCAATTGCGCACTAGCAGCCGTCCAACTCTCCCCTGCCGAATAGCAATCATCCGAAAGAAGATTCTTCAGCCAGAATGCAGGTGCATAAGTATCCTTCCAATTACTATAGCAGGCTATAATGGCTTCTTCCGCATCAGCATCCGTTTTATAGAAACTTTCGAAAGTGCTTACTCCATGCTGCGAGATATCCAGATTGTCCACACAAGAGGAAAAGAAAGTGCAACTGGCAAGCAACAAACTTGATAAAATATATTTTGCTTTCATATTTCGTATTGAATTAAAGATTAAAATGCTACATTAAGACCGAACACGACTTTCTTGCTGGACGGATAAGACCCCATATCCAACCCCATTGCACTACCTGTACTTGTAAATTCAGGATCAAATCCAGGATACTTGGTAAATGTAAAGAAGTCGTCTAAAGAACAATACAAACGAAGGTTACTCAAACCAATCTGCTTCAACAAATTCTTTGGTAAATTATAACCCAACTGTATCTGCTTGATTTTAAAGTAAGAACCGTCGAATACAAACTTGGAGCTTTTCAAGTACTTATCATAATTACTAGGATTGGAACGGGCATATTTTGCATTGTCTCCTGCAGTTGTCCAACGCCCATCGTAGAATTCCTTCAAGGTATTCGCTTTCATACGGGAAGTACGGTTATAACCGGCAAACACATCATTGCCATGAGAACCGGAACCAAATATCGTCAAATCGAAACCTTTCCATGCAGCAGTCAAAGTAATACCATAAGTAAAGTCGGGAATGGCTGAACCTATTTCCGTTTGATCAGCATCTCCAATAATGCCATCGTCATTCATATCCTTGAATATCGGGTCACCCGTTTGTGAGTCAATGCCCGTACACTCATAACCACGCATGTACCAAATGGGGTGCCCTTCTTCAAAATAATTCATAACACCGATGCCTGCACTTGTCGTACTCTCAATGCGTTCCAAAGTTTCATGCAGATAAGTAACTTTATTCTTTAAAGTAGCAATATTTCCTTTTATGCTATAGTTGAAATCCTTAATATTATCACGCCATGAAAGTTCAAACTCAAATCCGCTGTTCTTGACATTTCCTGCATTCATAGGTGAAGTCGTGTTACCCACAATCAGCGAAGGAGTAATACCGGTTACAATTAAATCCTTAGTTTTTTTCTCATAATAGTCAAATCCGAAACTCAACCGGTCGTTCAGCATCCGAAGATCAATACCTAAATCGATTTGTTCGGAAGTTTCCCACTTCAAATCATAGTTGCCTGTTGCAGAGGGCAGTGAACCCGTTTCATAAGATACATCTCCGGACATTGGATAATTGATTTCAGACAGAATTGTAGCATCATACATATAGTCTGCCAAACCAGCAATACTACCATTCTGTCCCCAACTTGCACGTAATTTCAAATGAGAAATCGACTTGAGATTCTCCATAAACTTCTCATTGGAAAGCACCCAGCCAACAGATACAGCCGGAAAATAGCCCCAACGTTTCTGCAAAGGAAGAATAGACAAGTCGGCAGCATCCGCACGAAGAGTGAACTGAGCAAAATATTTACCCGCATAGTCATAAGAAGCCCGACCAAAGTAAGAAAGATTTGCATATCTCCTTTTCTCTCCACCACTTACCGTACGGGTAGCAGTACCAGTTTGGAACGCAAAATAGGCATAGTTGGGATCCAACTTGGTAATACCTAAATCAACCTTGTCACCAGAACGGCTACCATTGATTCCTCCTGTCACTCCAAAAGAGGTATTGGAAGAATAAGACATACCAAGCATCACGTTTACATTGTGCTTATCTGCAAATGTCTTAGTGTAGTTAGCAAAGTTTTCCCATTGCCAATACGTTGTATTAGAGCTTGTAGCATTTACCGATACATAATCTTGATAAAGATCAGAACAGGTAATGTTAGGCATAGTATAGCCATAGGAGTTGCTATAAGTATAGCGATATCCCAAACGTGAAGTGATGACAAGTTCTTTAATCAGAGTAAAATCCAGATAAGTGGAACCGCTGAACACAAAACCATCTCTTTTCGTTGTACCACGGTCACGCATAATATACGGATTGATATTATTGGAGTCACCATAAGGGGAAATAGAATAATAATCACCATTGGCATTCTGAAGCAAGGTATGCCCTTGGTTCATATAATTAATCATAGTGTCAGGCAGTTTATCCGGTGTATAGGTAACTGGAGTAAGAGGGTCAAGCTGAATGGCAGACAGCATCAAAGAACCGGTTGCTGAGCCTTCGCTTACAGACTGTACATGATAACGGGAAAATGAATTGTTTGTCGTGAACTTCAACCAATCCTTTACTTTATAATCTGCATTGACAGTACCGGTAATGCGGTCAAAAACATCCTTATTGCCAACAATGGGACCATTATTACTTAAATAAGAGAGTGAAGCGAATAATGAGCCATTATCATTGGCACCTTGAAAATTGACATTGTGACGCTGCATCATGGATGATTCAAATGTCTCTTCTACCCAATCGGTATTTGTCTTTCCATCCCAATACCTATCTATTGTTTCTCTGGGAATAAGATTACCTTCAGTCATATAATTGACATATTCCTGAGCATTCAGAATATCAGGAGTACGACCTAAAGACTGAGAGGACAACTGGAAATCATAAGAAATACGACGAACTCCTTTTTTTGCCTTCCGGGTGGTAATCAAGACAACACCATTACCAGCCTGAGCACCATAGATAGCAGCAGAAGCAGCATCCTTCAACACCTCCATACTCTCAATATCATTCGGATCGAGGTTACTGATGTCTTTCGTACGCAAGCCATCGACTACATACAAAGGATCTGAACTGGCATTACTGCTATATCCACGGATACGAATGGCGGGATTCGAACCAGGAGCCGCAGATGCAGAAATAATTTGCACACCGGCTGTCTTACCCTGCAAGGCCTGCTCGGCATTGGTAATGGTACGATTTTCAAAATCTTCAGCCTTTACGGAAGAGATGGCCCCCGTTACGGAGCTTTTCTTCTGTACACCATATCCCACTACAACCACTTCATCCAAGGTCTTGTTATCTTCTTTCAGTACTATATTCATAGTACCCGCAGCGGCTTTCTTTTCCTGGGTCACATAACCTATATACGAAAAGACGATAGTGGCGCCCTCATTCACCGACAAGGTATAATTACCATCCAAATCAGTTATGACACCATTTGTCGTACCTTTTTCCAATACACTTACACCAATCATCGGTTCATTAAGTTCATCGGTGATTCTGCCAGATACACTTACATGTTTCTGTGCAAAAACAGATGTCATACCTACCAAAAGGAACAGCACCAAGACCATTAACCTTTTCTGTTTAATTTGTCTTACAATCGTTTTCATTTATTATTATTTTGGGTTAACAATGAATTAAAATATCAGTTTGAAAGCGTAATCAGTACCAGCCCCACAACAAAGAGTACAAACATAGTCGCAATCATAGGTACAGTTCCTTTGGGAGCTCCTTTGAACTCTTTCCATACAAAGAATCCCCAAATCATGGCTACCACCGGTGCGGCATTGCTCAATGCATAGGCTATAGCCGGATTGGCAGAACCAGCTCCCATAAAGCTGACCACCATACCGCTCATCCAGATAAAGCCGCCCAACATACCGATCAGGTGTGTACGGGTATCACCTTTCAGATAGTCCTTCATTGTGACCTTGTTTCCTTGAGCCGGATGACTCATGGCAAACGTATTGAAAATGGGAGTAGTGATAAGGACACCGGCGGCAAAGCAAAATACGCCGGTATAGGGAGTCAGTGTTCCCGTACCACCCGCAACATACTGGGGATCGAGTGATTTTACAACCAATCCATAGAAAAACATGATGGCCAATCCTGCCACAATAGCCAATAAGATACCTTTTTTAGGGGTGGATGCCTGACTCGCCGACATCTTTCCATAAGCCTTCCCGCAAATGCAGATGGCTACAATGATAACAACTACCCCTATCCAAAGCAATGCCTGGTTTCCGGGGTATACTTCACCGGCCAAAGTTATCAGCAGATAATTAAAAATTATACCGCCTATCCAGGCTAAGCCTCCGCCAATGGGAAACCCTATCGACATACCGGCCACAGCGATGGCTGCCGTCAGAAAGATATTACCGAAATTCCAGACAATACCACCCAACAGTGCATACTTCATACTGTTCCAGTCCATTGCCGCCAAGTCCTCAAAGAAAGTACGGCCTTCACTTCCCAAGCTTCCCAATGTCAGAGCCCCCAACAGAGCCGTGAAAAACAAACCGAAAGCCAAGTCCCAATAGAAAAGCTCGAAACTCCAGCTTTTCGAGGTCACCATCTTCTGCGTATTCGCCCAAGAGCCCCAACAGAGGCAGCAATAGACACAACACAGAATGGCCAAAATATAGTTGTCAACAAGTATCATAATTTATCTTCTGTTGTTTACCGTGTGTTTACTTTTCATTCATGCACATATAGATTCCAGCCCAAATAGTCCTCGATGGCTTCGTTCAGAATTTCCTTCACATCATTGCGAACCATAGCCACATGATGTTCAAAACCATTTTTACAAATATACTTCATCAGAGTCTGCAAGTTATTCACCTTGGTGACAGCTATGCATCCATCCATTCCATACGGGTCATCCGTGATTTCACCAGTACCCAAATAAGCCTTGATAGCGCCTTTTGTATCATCTGTGGAAATACGGAAGAATGTGAAATCACCTTTGGTCACTTTACCATATACGGCACCGAATGTATTGACCTTGCCCAGCGTACGTCCCAAAACGCCCAGTGTACCAAGCTTCAAGTCATTTCTGACAAACGATTTCGGGAAGTTACCGCAATGGGTACATACACATTTGTTCCGGTCTTCTGCAAAATTGTTATTCCAGTCAAGCAATGCCGATTGACCTTGCGCTGCCAATGTCAAAGCATACATGGACACAGCGCCGGCAATATCTACCTCACAAGCGGCAGGAAGTAATTTTTCACCCAGCATACTCATTGTCACACATGCTGCACAACCATAATTTTGTTCCAAAGAGTCCCAACACTGAACAGCAACAGCATCAATCTGATTGGCTTCGATCCAACGTTCTACAGCCACACCGAATTTTGCCTGAAGCACCAGCTTGTCACTATATTCCTTGGGAACTGCCGCATAGCACTTAATTTCTTCAAGCTTCTTCAGCAACTCCGCATCCGTATCCTCAATCTTACGGGCAGCACCGAGTATTTCAGAAAGGTCGACCGGAACGACTGTAATGCCACTCTTCTGTAACAGTTTCTCACTTGCACGTACAGTCTGGAAACCAGCCGGACGAGCACCGATAGCACCGATACGTGCATGGCGCAAGCCATTGACTACACGACAGATACCAGCAAACTTATTGATATCCTTGGCCAGTAATTCGGAGTATATAGAATAGGTGTGTAGCGTGGTATCTGTAAAAGGTATGCCATATTGATACAGATTGTTACAAACAGAAATCTTACCGCAAAAAGCATCACGGCGGCTGTCCAGATCCACCTTGTCGTTCTCGTCGTCACAAGCCTGTACCAAAACGGGGACATTCAAATCGGCCACGCTGATAGCATTGATGATTCCAATCTCAAAGCCAAAGTTGGGTAGAGATACTATAATGCCGTCAATGCGGTCACGATTCTGTCGGAACAGTTCCGCACACTTCAATCCGTCTTCGCGGGTTTCAATACTGCTACTGCCGGTAGGAGTAGCGTCTTCAGGTAAGATCACATAATCATAGCCTTCGTCGGCAAGTGTTTTCAACAATTGTTTGCGAACATCTTTAGCCAATTCTGAATTAAAATAAGCACGAGTGCCGATAATTATACCGAAACACATTCTTTCCTTGTTTTTCATTGTAGATAGTGGGTATTTAAATTATACTTTGAAAATATTTATCTGATTAATTGGTTTACCGCTTTCAACCAGCCTTCACACCATTTTTCTACCTGTGATAGGTTACTTTGCGGCTCTATGCGGTAGCGGCTCCGGCGTAATACGGACACCTGCTCAAAGCTCGTCCATATCTTGCGAGCCATTCCGTTCATTACAACGGCTCCCAAGGCCGAAGCTTCTTCAACATCCGAACAATTGATCGGTACACGTAAGCAGTCGGCCTGGAACTGCATCAGGAATTTATTTTTTGTAGGTCCTCCATCGGCTCTGACTTCTTTCAGCTTTATACCTGCCTGACTGGTCATCGCTCTGACCAAATCATTCACTTGATAGGCTATGGATTCAAGTGCTGCCCTGAGAACATGCGGTTTCCCGGTACCTAAGGTCATCCCTAAAATGGCAGCCTTTACATCCCCTTGCCACCAAGGAGCTCCCAACCCGGCAAAAGCCGGTACGACATACACACCTCCATTGTCTTTTACTGTAGCCGCCAACTCTTCCGCTTCGTCTGGCGAACTAATCATCTGCAATCTCTGTTCTAGCCACTTGATGGTAGCACCAGTACAATGGATATTGCCTTCAAAAGCATAGAATATTTTTCCAAGTGCGGCAAAACCGATGGAAGTGACCAATCCACGGGGAGCAACGGCAGCTTTTTCACCAATATTCACCATCACTGATGAGCCGGTTCCATAAGTGACCTTGCCCAGCCCTTCTTCAAAGCACATCTGACCGGCCAGTGCACCGTGTGAATCCCCCAATACACCGGCTATGACAATAGGATTCTTAAATAATCCTCCCACCGTAGTTTCTCCAAAAACAGCATCACATGGCAGTAATTCAGGCATCATAGTTTCGGGGATGGTAAATAGCTCCAGCAGGTCACTGTCCCATTGCATCGTATGAATATTAAACAAAAGAGTCCTGGAAGCATTGGTATAATCTGTCACATGGCGTTTACCATCAGTCAATTTCCAAATCAGCCACGTATCAATGGTTCCCATCAATAAGTCACCGTTATCAGCAGCCTGACGGGCTCCTTCCACATTGTCAAGTATCCACTTCACACCACTGGCTGAGAAATAAGGATCCAATAGCAAACCGCTTTTCGCCTGTACTATTTCGCTGTACCCACTGGCTTTCAACTCATTACAGATATCAGCACCACGCATGCATTGCCATACCACAGCATTGCATATCGGTTTGCCCGTATGCTTATTCCATACAACCACTGTTTCACGTTGATTGGTGATGGCCAACGAATACATATTGTCTGCCACTTCCTCCTTTATCAGTTCGGCTATACTTTTCTGTACATTCCGATAAATTTCTTCAGCATCATGCTCCACCCATCCGGATTTGGGATAATATTGTTCATGGGTGACATTGACGCGCCTCAGCATTTCACACCTCTCATTGAATAGCATGGCTTTGGTAGCCGAGGTGCTTTGGTCTATTGCAATTATCAGGTTTTCCATTTCAGGTATTATTAAAGGCTAATTGATTTCAAATTTATCGAATCGGAGTTACTTAAGGAAGTCAAGGGCAGTTTTCACGATACCGGATGAGTCGAGTCCATAATGGGCAAAAATTTCCAGGGAGTTCCCATGCACCACATTCTCATCAGGGATACCCAGGATTTTCACCGGTACGGGATGCTCGGATATGATTTCAGTCACCATCGCCCCAAGACCTCCATACTGGCTATGCTCCTCAACCGTGATGATTCGCCCGGTTTCGGAAGCGGCTTTCAAAACAGCTTCCTCATCACAAGGTTTAATAGAGGACATATCCAATACCCGGGCCGAAATACCATATTCGCGTAACTTCAAAGCCGCCTGACGTGTGTGGTATACGGTTTCACCGGTTCCGATAATAGTCAGATCTGTTCCGTCCAGCAACATGTTGGCCTTACCTATGGCAAAATCAAAATCATCATTTTCATAGACATCGGGAACTGCTGCACGACCTACACGTACATAAACCGGTTCGGGATAATCAACCAAAAGCTCAACCAGTTTTTTAGTCTGTCGGGCATCGCAAGGTAACACGATATTCATTCCGGGAAAAGTACGCAGCACGGCAATGTCGTGTAAGCTATGATGGGTAGCCCCCAAAGCTCCGTAAGCTACTCCTCCACTTACTCCCAATATTTTTACGTTGTTCTGGCTATAAGCCAAGTCCACCTTTACCTGTTCCAAGCTACGAGCCACATAAAAACAAGCCGGACCACATACAAACACTTTCTTTCCGCTATGAGCCAACCCGGCTGAAATACCCACAGCATCCTGCTCCGCAATACCACACTCCACGAATTGCTGCGGCAATTCTTTGGCAAAATCATTTAACGTCACCGAGCCACGGGCATCCGTCGTCACAGCAATGATGTCCTTGTCCATCCGAGCCAATGACAACAAAGTGTCGGTGAAACTTTTTCTGCAAGCTATCATATCAATTATATTCTAAATCCTTAATTCTTTCTGATATTTCTTGAATGGCCTGTTCATACTGTTCGTTACTCGGAACCCCATGATGCCATTTAGCTACCCCTTCCATGAAAGATACTCCTTTCCCTTTTGTCGTATGAGCCACCAGCAAATGAGGGTGACGGTTTGCATAATCAATGGAACGGAAAGTCCGGATAATATCTTCCATGTCGTCACCATTCATATCCTTTACCTCCCAGCCGAATGCCGTCCAGCGATCATGGATATCATCAATTCCCATCACATCTTCCGTATTTCCGCTAATCTGCAAATGATTACGGTCTATTATAGCCACCAAATTATCTAATCTATACTGCCGGGCAGCCATTGCTGCTTCGTAGATGGAACCTTCACCCTGTTCACCATCCCCCATCAACACATAGGTTTTATAATCCCTGTTGTCCATTTTGGCAGCTATCGCTATACCTACCCCAACAGACAAACCATGTCCCAAGGCTCCGGTATTCACTTCAATACCCGGAACTCCGATAGTGGGATGTCCCGAAAGGATAGAGCCATATTGTCCCAATGTATCCAAAATGCCTTCTGTTATAAACCCTTTGGATTCCAGCGTCACATACAAAGCCTCCACACAATGCCCCTTGCTCAAAATGAAACGGTCACGCAAATCATCTTTAGGACTGTCCGCATTCACATTCATCACATCAAAGTAAAGAGCCGTAAGAACATTGAGGCAAGACAAATCTCCGCCGATATGACCGGCTTTTGCCTTATAGATAATTTCAATTAATCTTTTTCGATTCCTTTCTGATTGAAGAGTCAATTCTTTTGTTTTCATAGCTTATTTGCTTTCATTTCCTTGCAAAGAAAACAAATAAAAACCACAAAACGAAAGAAAACGAAAGTTTTCCATTGTTTATTAACATACTTTATAATTAGACCAGGGCGAAAAACGAAACAAATAAATAAAAAAGAGAAAGGAACTACAGTGCAAAAGATAATATATAGAATAAAAAAGAAGAAAAACAGCAAGAATAGACTTTCATTTGACTTTTTCTGACTACCTTTGCGGAAAAATTAAATGATTATACAATGCTCAATACTGTAGACGAAGGAATAGAAGCGGTTCGACAAGGGAAAATAGTGATAGTTGTCGATGATGAAAATAGAGAAAACGAAGGCGATTTTATTGTATCCGGTGAAAAAATAACTCCTGACATTGTTAACTTCATGATTACACACGGAAGAGGGCTTCTTTGTGTACCGCTACCGCGTTCACGTTGCAAAGAACTCCAACTGCCCCCAATGTCGGAAGACAACACTTCCCTTTTAGGCACGCCGTTCACCATGTCCGTCGATCTGAAGGGCTATGGCTGCACAACGGGAGTTTCCGCCTATGACCGCTCCGCTACCATACGTGCTTTGGTTACCGGTAATATAAAGCCCTCGGAACTGGCACGTCCCGGACACATTTTCCCCCTTTACGGACATGAGGACGGAGTATTGGGACGTGACGGACATACAGAAGCATTACTCGACCTGACAAGAATGGCAGGATTGACACCCGGCGGCGCTCTCATTGAAATACTGAACCAGGATGGGACAATGGCCCGCTTGCCACAACTACTTGAAATGGCAAAAAAGTTCCGACTGAGGATTATAGCGATCAAAGATATACAGGATTATCGTAGAAACAACAATATATAAAGTAGATATGGCACTAAACCAAAGAAGAGTCAAGATTCTGGACCTTATCCGCGAAGACGGGCATGCAAAAGTTCAAGAATTAAGCAGGATTTTCAATGTAACGGATGTAACAATCAGACAAGACCTGGAAGCCCTTGAAAAATTAGGGTATATCCAAAGAGAACACGGCGGAGCCTTCCTGAAGGATGTGGGCTCATTTGCAAAAACCGGAAAGGTTTTCAATCAGACCCATATTGAGGAAAAAAGAGAAATAGCCCAAAAAGCAGCGTCGTTTATCAGTGAAGGTGAATGTATCATTCTCGACTCCGGTTCTACTACCACAGAAATAGCCAAACTACTTACACAATACAAAGAGCTGACCGTCATTACCAATGCTCTGAACATAGCACTTATATTGGGCGAAAATCCAGGCATCAACCTCATTGTGACAGGAGGAGAATTCAAAGCACCCACCCTTTCATTGACAGGAAAGATGGCAGCCGATTCACTCAAAGGTTTCCATGCCAACAAACTATTCCTTGCCACAGCAGGAATATCCCCAGACATGAGTCTGACCTATCCGAGCCTCAGCGATCTGATGGTTAAATCGGCCATGATAAAAGCCGCCGAGGAAGTCATTCTGGTAGCTGATTCCTCCAAGATAGGAATTAGTGCATTTGCCAGTTTAGGTTCAATATCTATGGTAAATTCTTTCATCACAGACAGCAATATCTCGGAAGAGAATATCGAAAAGATGAAAGAAAAGAACATAAACCTTCTAATTGGATAGGGATATTCCTAAAATAATAAAATTTAAGGCAACTAATTCATTGCGAGTTAGTTGCCTTTTTTGTATCTTTAAGCAT